>JBHLKB010000105.1:0-1409 GCA_048887205.1 Candidatus Hodarchaeota archaeon | reverse complement strand
TGGTATAAGGGCCCTTATGGCAGTGGGCTATGCTTACTATGAATTTACTAAGGATTATCCCAATTATGCATCAATCTTTCATGATATTGCTGTAAAATTTCCTGATATGGCATCCAAACCAAAAAGTAAGCTTTCAGACATAGAAATAGAATATCTCAATTTAAGCAATACTTACAGGGATATTTTTGTAAAAATTTTGAATGATGCTATAAAAAATAAAGCCATTCGGGCGGATAAAAATCCTTTTATGATTGGCTATGTTCTATCAACTCTTACAAGAGGATTGGTCGAAGATTTAATGCAATCCAAAGAACTTGTAAAAAAAAGATTTAAGTTGGAACCTGATGATGTTATAGATTTTGCCTTTGAAATTATCGGAGAAGGCTTAAAACCAAGGGAACTATAAAAATAAGGAGGAAAATAAAATATGTTAAAAATTTTAGTTGTATATTATTCTCTCACAGGAAATACTAAGTTTATCGCAGAAACAATAGCAGAATCGATAAATGCGGATATTCTTGAGTTAAAACCTGTGAAACAACTTGACGCTGAAAGCGGGATGAAATACTTTTGGGGTGGATATCAAGCCACAATGAAAAAGAAACCAAAATTAGAAGAGTTTGATATCAATCCATTTGATTATGACTTAATTATTATAGGAACTCCAGTTTGGGCATGGACAATCTCCCCACCTATCCGTTCTTTCTTATCAAAATTTAATTTATCAGCAAAGAACGTAGCACTTTGGACGTGTAGTGATGGTGATGGAGTAAAAGCTATGAGTCGATTTAAGGAAATTCTAAAAGATGCAAATCTCATTAGCGAAATTCGTTTTCAAAAACCGAAACAACACGAACCAGATAAGGCAAAGGAAAAAGCGATAACTTGGGCAAAAAGAATTACTGAAAATATAAAAAATTAAGTGATGTGATATAAAATGGAAAATGGTGGTTATAAGAAAGATAACAGTTTAAAACAAGAAGGAATTCTATCAATTATCGCAGCCATAGTTGTACTATTTTCAGCAATGTGGAATCCTATTATATCTATAATTATTTCTGTTGCGATATTACTCCTTTTTGCGATCTATAGATTTATTCATGGATGAGATGAGAATATGATTAAAAATTGGATTAAAAAATATCCTTTAATATTTTATTTTATTATTGCTTACGTTACTACTTGGATTTTGGTATTTCCTTTAGTTTTAACAGGATTGGGAATATTATCTGTAAATATAAATTGGCATTCTTTAGGTCCATTAGGTCCTACAATTTCTGCTATTATTGTAGTATATATAACAAATAAAAAAGAAGGACTTAAAAATCTCCAAAATTCAATTTTTAAATGGAAAGTTGGTGTTTTTTGGATTCTTTTTTCTGCGCTAATTATGCCCGCTTTATTATTCT
>JBHLKB010000104.1:0-7912 GCA_048887205.1 Candidatus Hodarchaeota archaeon | reverse complement strand
TTTCTATATAAATGAATTTTAGGAATTTAATACCCACTTTTATACTGAGTGGGTTAAATAAATTCTAAATTATAAAATCAAAATTGAAAAAATTACTCTTTATTTGCTTTTATTTCCTTAATTTTATCTTCTAGGAATTTATTTCGCCAATTAGGAAAATTTTTTCCCTTAATAAGTACATTTATCTTAATAGAATCAAACTCATCTAGATTTAAATCAATTTCAAACTGCTGAAGTTCTTTTCCTGTTCGAGTCCATAGGCATAGTAGAAGAGTATCGGGTAGATTTGAAAAATTCCATATAAATATTGCTGAAGGACCACAGATCTCACGGATTTTTCCAATAATAGTCGCTTTATCAATACTAATATTGGATTTGAGTTTTATTATTACCATAGAAAGATTCATTGGTGTTTTATCAGGATACCAATCAATAGAAAAATTAATTAGGTTATTTTCAAGCATCCTATCTAAACGTCTTTTTATTGTTTTAGTATTGGCACCAACTTCAACGGCGATTTCAGAGATAGGTTTTCTTGAGTTGTCTTTAAGTGAATTTATTATTAGAAAATCTAAGTTAGATAGATCCCGTGTTTTTGTCTGAGGGAAATCAAATCTCTCCGGTTGACTTTCTAATCCTACTGTAAGTTCGGCCATTTTTCCTACGGTTTTCATAAAAGAAACAACTGAATCCAATTGATTTAAATTTTCAATGTTAGCATGGACATAAATATAGTTACCACTACCTTGAGTAGCATTATATATGCATTCATTTTCGCCAAGTTTATCAATAAGTAGGTCGGTTTTTTTTGCTCTTGATACCCCAAAAAGTAAAACATTTATAGCATTAGGAAAGTAAGCTAGATTGAGTTTAGTATTAAAATTTTGAATGATCCCTAATTCTACCAATGATTTTACTCGCTTATGGATTGAATTGACACTCATCCCAAAAGTGTCTGCAAGTTCTTTGTAGGGTAGTCTAGAATTCCCCATTAGCATCATAGATAAAAACAAATCAATATCATCCATAGTTCTGAAACACAAATAAAAAGAATTCGCAGAATACTATTATACTAATTAATTCATTTAACTAATTAAAAGTTTTAATTTCCATTCTAAAAGCAACTTTATATAAATAAAATCAAATCTTATTTTTTTTAATGAATCTGATATTTTTCATTAAATCTGCTACAGTGGATATTAATAGCTACACGATTAAAGATATACCAGGTTCTTCTGGTCGATTAGATGTAATTTCACGTTGTATTCTCTCAGCAATACTAGGTAAGGACAGCTTCGAAAAAAGTGTTCAGATTTGGGTATTTTTAGATCGTTATGGTACATTTATTTTCAATCCAGAAGTTTTAGATTATCAAATTTTTCCCAAAAGTGAATTATTATTTTCAGATAATTTTGTTGATTTTCTACAGAACTATAGTGCCAATAAAGAACAACAAAATCTATTAAATTCGATAAAAGCTTCAAAAATGAGCATTCTAGATGCGATAAATCACTTTGCAATATTGAATTATAATCTTTATATTTTGTGTGAGCAAGGTCAAGATTTTTTTAAATTGTCAAGTAGTATTCAAGAGAAAGAAAATATTGTTTTTATTATAGGTAGTCAAGAAGATGAATTTCTTAATTCAAAAGAATTGTTAGAATTAAAGATTCCAACTATAAGTATTGGAACTCAATCCTATTTAGCTTCTTCAGTTATTCGATTATTGAAATTACACATACTAGCATTATAATAAATTTTTTATTGTAAAGAACTTTTAAGATTATAAACATATTAAAAGAACTTATACTGAATTTGAGCGATCTCGAACACCACAATAAAAAAAGAGCAAATCAAAAACAACTTGTTAATAAATTTATAGATGGTCCAGTTAATTTTTTGATAAGACATAATTTTACGCCTAACATTCTTTCATTTATAGGTTTCCTGTTTTCCTTAGGAGCGACTTTTTTAATTGCAATAAATTTTATTTACAATTTTTTCTGGTTTGCTTGGCTTGTACCTTTCTTAATGTTTTGGGCTGGAGGTTTCGATGTTTTTGATGGAGAGGTTGCTAGAAGAACTGGTAAATTGACTAAAACTGGCGCTTTTTTAGACTCAAACTTAGATAGACTTTCAGATGCCATAATGATCTTCGGATTAATTTATGGCGGTCTTATCAATTTTGTTTTAGGCTATTTTATAATGTTTTTAATATTAATGATTTCCTATATTCGAGCTAGAGCAGAAAACGAAGGGATTGATATGAAAGGTGTTGGTTTCATGGAGCGCGCTGAAAGGTTAATAATAATAATGGTTGCTTTAAGTATTGAAACATGGGTATATCATTTTTCAGGGTTTATAACAGGAACACCATGGTTAGTATCCAATCCCCTTATAACATCAATACCAGTTACCTGGTTTTTTTTATTCTTCGTTATAGGTTTTACATTATTATTAATTATTACATTGGTCCAACGCTTAATATTTACTTTTAAATCTTTAAGTAAAGTAGATGCCCAAAAAGAGTGATTAGAGTTAAATTATAAAAGTAAATCTCAAAATTTAACAATTTTCTTAATAATCTAAATGAAAGCATAAATTTTTTAAGTTTTGTCTAATTCAATTTCTATAGAAATATTAAGTATAATTAGAAAAATTAGAAAATAGCTGATTTTTATTCCAAAAAAAAGAAAAAGTGGCGGTAGAAGCGGTTCTAGTAAAGGTCATTATGCTAGGGTTCAATGCAGCAAATGTGGGAGATTTGTAGCACGAAGCAAAGCAAAAGCGGTTACAAGACGAGTTTCCCTTGTTGACGGTCGGATGTATACCGAATTGAAAAAAACTGGCACTATAATCCAAACTCCAAGTAAAACCAAGTATTACTGTATTAGTTGTGCTATTCATGGTCACCAGATCAGTCAACGAGATAAGAGTCTAAGAAGAGAATAGACTAATAAATCATAATCAAGATTTCTTCTTAAAATATTAATAGTAATAGGGATTAAAGATTTAATTGTTTAAAGAAAGATGGAAGTGTATATTTAATTTGAACTTGATCTTTTGTTGTTATCTCTATTATAGCACGGATTAAAAAATAGTTTCTCAATTCTTCCTCTGGTTCATATATTTTCACTTTTGCGGAAGGTTTTATTTTAAGAGTATAATTTTCGGCAATTCCTGTCACATTTTCACTTGTTTTTAACTTGATTCCAAATAAACCCAATTCATAGTGTGAAATAATAAAAAGTATTTGGTCTTGAATATCTTTTGATTTTTCAAAATATACAACTTCTAAATAATCTTCCTGAAGTTCCTTTGGTAATTTTGAGAAAGGAATGTTTTTTTTTTTACCTGTAATATACGGGAATGGTGTATAAAATAAAAGATTAAAGTGTGCAATTTTTTTAATTTGCTCATTATAAGTTTCAACGTCTTTGATTTCATAAGCTTTATCTAATAAAAGATCCAATTTATCAACCATATCTTCTGCTGAATAGCCATCCAAAACCGTTGCAATATAAGATCTTTTTAGTTTTTCTATTAATGTCTCGCTTTTAAATGATAATTTATAATCAATTGAGATCTCTAATGCCTGGTTGTAAAGATTTGTAGCAATTTGAGAATGGCCTAATGCTAAGAAATAATCGCCAAGCTCGCTGAATACTATTATAGCATCAAGGAAATTTTCATCAAGATCAATATTTGAGATTTCCTCCATTATATTCATCGCTGTATTCCTATCTTCGCCTTGAATATAAATTGCTATAGCTTTACCAATTAAGCACTTTAGTTTCAGTTTATCATCTTCATAAATATCGGCTAGTTCTTCAGTAAAATTATACTGACTAATCGCATTTTTGTAAAGTCCATGAAATACGTATATTAAAGCCTTCAAATAATTCAGAGTTAAACAAGTTTTATAATTATGAATTATAATAGAGAATAATGCTGCTCTTTCAAGGGAATCGATTGCTGCATTAATACGACCAAGGGAAACTAATAAAAATGCCCGTAAAAACTCCATTTTACTAATTTCAGAACATATCAATTGTTCTACAATCTCATAATCTTTGATATTTGTTAACTGCCCCGAAGCTACTTGGAGCAAGGATATTAAAAAACCATTCCCTCTTTTTAAGAATTTTACTGCATCTTTTGATTCACTCTTTATTATCGCCTTCCGAGCTCGGATCACATATTCTCTTGAAATTTTTAAATTTTCAAGAAATTTAATAATCCCGTTTATTTTCTCCTCTTCGCTCTGAGGGAGATCTTTATTTGATATATACTTTTCTGCAATAGTAAATTCATCAGCATATCTAGAAGTACCGATCTCAAATTTCACACCAGTATCTGGATTTTCTAACTCGATATCTTGCGTTAAGATTGAATTTTCAGTAACAGCTATTGCTTTTTCAATTAACCAAGTAATCTTTTGTTCAGCAGGATAAATTTTTGATCGTTCAATCATATAAGATAATGTATAATTTAAGCTCCGTTTCCATATTTCTTTAAAATATTTTCTCATCTGAGAGTTAGCAGTTGTTCTCTGTACTTTCAAAAGAAAACTTGAGAGTGATAATATATTGATTTTACCTTTATAAAGTAAATTAGAATTTTTCGCCAGTTTAAAATCATCAGTTACAAGATGAACTGGTATTGAGTCATCTTCATCTAATAATCTCTTTCCTATACAAATCAGTGAAAGATCTGGATCTTGAGCAGGAAATCTTACGTTAAATTGGTTAAGATTTTCTTTTATTTCCTCAATTTCATAAAGAAAAACCTTTTCTACATTTATGATATTTTTTAATTTAGCTATATAGGTGTGTGGACCTTTAATTTCATCGAATACAATTTGAGAGATATAATATTGGTATCCTAAATCTTCTGCTACTTTATTAAAGTTCCCTAAAAAATAACGAGCTTTAATTTGTAGCATACAAATAAAAAAATTAGCGTCAAAGATAATTCTTTCTCTTCTAATGGACATTAATTTTCAAAGATAATTTGTTTTCTTTTGAATCTTCTTATTTAAATAAATATTAAATAGTAAAATAATATATTTTTGCTTTATTAAAATAAATATAAATAGAAAAAGAATTCGAAATAAAATAGAATATGGATTTTAGTATTTTTTAATGAGATAATACAATTGAGAAGCGTGATTCTCATTCAAATAATTGATGTTATTGGATATTCTGGGTCTGGCAAGACTAATTTTATTGCATCTGCTATAAAATTACTTAAACAAGAATTGAATTATAATGTAGCGGTTATAAAAAATGTCAAGCATCACCCAGTTGATAAGAAAGGAAAAGATTCTTATAAATTCACAGAAGCTGGAGCTTTATACTCAGTAATCCATAATATTAATAATGAAACTGCTATTTTTATTAAGAATACAGATAAAATATTTAAGGATCTTTTAAACTGGATGAAAGCTGGACCTTACAAAATAGATATGATATTTACAGAAGGTTATAGAAACTTAAACAACCCTACAGTATTATGTATATCAAAATTGAGTGAAATTGAAAGCCAAATGACTGAACATGTTAAAATGATATCAGGAATAATTAGTTTAAGAGATTTAAATGAAAGACAAGTTACGCGAGTGCCAATAATTGATATAGAAAGAGAATTTTCAAAATTTTTAAAATTATTTAAAATTATTTAAAAATTAATAAAAATTTTAATCGAGAGCTTTCCAAAATGGAGCTAAGCTTTGGCATATAAATTTAAAATCTCTTATGATTTGTTCATCTTTTATACCAAGAAGAAAGAATTCACTTAATTTTTCATATACTTCAATTTCATTTGTTGGTTCTCTAACTGATTTTCGAATTTGTTGAATCAAATTATTTAAGGGTATGATAATCTCGGATATTAACCATTCTTCAAGAAAAGGTTGATCAGAAAATGATTGAATATTATAAGTAACCATTATTTGTATTAATTCTTCAAGAGAATAGAAATGTTCCTGAGAAATTGTAATATCAAACCTGTTTAATTCTTTCTTAAGTTGTTCTCTATTTAAACTAATAATATAATCTGGCCACACATCATCAGAATAATTTATATCTTGAAAAACAAAAAGTTCTAAAACTCTTAAAGCAATGTTTTTTCCAATATATCGACTACGTGGATCAATGAAATTAATGGATGCGTCATCAGGTGAAGATCTCATAAAAATTTTGTCAATTAACACATAGAGAATTCTACAAATATGGTCAACAATAATACTAAACGTAAATGGCGTATTTTGTGCATTTTCTGAAAGAATTTCATTTTCATGAGTTATTTTCTGGGAGAAATCCGAATTAAAACTCCTTAAGAAAGTTTTAAAAAAACCATAATTTAGTTGAGAAACTTTTTTCTTAAATATCTTATGAAAGAAGAGGTCAATGCTCTCAATATTTGATAAAACGGATAAAAAATTGACAAATTCTTTGATATTCTTAATAGAATTTGCTCCTATTACATCATGCTTGCTTTTGTTATATTGATTCAATTTTTTTATAAAAATATCTGGTAGAAATAATAAATCTCCCACTTCCAATGCTTCGAGACCACTTCCGAAATAATATTTCATATACAAAAGAAATAAATTTAATTGAGATTTTGGAGAAGGAAGGTTATTTGCTTGGAATGTTGAATATAAAGTTGATTTTTTATCAAGATAATCAAAAAATTTGATAATAGAATTTCTTTTCTCTGTTGTATATTCTTCCAAATTAGCTAGAAATTCCTTTCTAATAATATCTAGCTTGGAAAAAACTGAGTCTTCTACCCTTGCACCAACAAAATTAAAGAAGTCTAATAAAGGAGAAAAACTTTGTAATAAATTACATTTTTTATAAAAATAATATAATAGATCAACTAATTTTTCTTTTGCAGATGGATATTCCTTTAGAGCAATTTGGTATAATCTTTCTCTTCCTTTTAATAAATTTTCATAGAATTCTTTTGGGATACCGTTAATTTGTCTTAAGAAGTAATATAAAACCATATTATAATAGGAGTAAAAGATATCATCCTTGCTATCTTTAACAATTATCATAAAATTCAAGTTTGTATTTGTTTTTCCATCTTGAATTGTAACTGCGTCAAGTAGAATGAATATATTTTCTTTTATTTCTTTTCTAATGATCATCCCTAAAAGTCGTATAATATAATAGAGATATCCACTAAGAAGTGAAATTCCGTATGACATTTCTACTCGAAATTCATCAGAGATTCTTGTAAAACTTTCCATTTCATCTGAATTTAGGATATAACTATACTCAAAAAATATTATCTTATCAGATATCTTTTCTTTACTATATTGCATTAACAAATTTTCATCAAAACCGAAAAAGACTTTTAAAAAATTCCTAATTAGATCAGTAAAATTTTCATAAAAAAATGATGTAAACGTTTTTTTAATTATTCTCTCTTTATTTTTTTCTAGAAATGCTTCCCATCTTAATCTAATATCTTTTTTGAAATCTTTTAATTTAGTGCCTTTCTTATTTAAAATCTCAAATAACACACTATTAATAGTTGCAATGCCTAACTCTTGCTCGTTAGCTTTTTTTTGAAGATTTTCTACAATGGATCTTAATTCCTTATAAGGCACTTTTGATCAATTATTTAATCTATCTATTAATTTATTCTGTATACAATCTCTCTCAGAATATAATATTATTTATAATATAAAATAAAAACATGGAAATAAAAATCTTATTTAAAAGAGATAGAATATGTCCATCCTAATGATCTTTATAATTTATTTACTTTTTCAAATGAAATTCAAAAAATTTTTGTGATTTCATCTGTTTCAGAATACTTTAAAGGCGCAATTTTTCCATCTTTTTCTTTAATCTTTATACCCTTTTCTTTAGATACAATTTCTCCTATTTTCTCG
>JBHLKB010000103.1:0-8005 GCA_048887205.1 Candidatus Hodarchaeota archaeon | reverse complement strand
TTCTCGGATTTTGATTTACTATACCATTCAAGCCATTCTTTTCGCTTATTTTTCTTTTGTTGCACAGTATCTACCTCCGTAATGTTTTCACTTCTTACCTTTTTCCAATATCTATCCAGTTCATGTCTTGTAAGCGAAAGTCCACAAGATTGGCAAACAACTTGCTTTATAGCCGAATGGTATTTCATAAAGCCTCCACATTTCAGGTTTGGGCTGAAAGCCACATACTTTCTGGGCAGCGAGCCATAAGAATACCATCCTATTTTTTATTCAGAGTCATTATTGTGTTTATATATTATATTAATAGAATTAATTAATGTTAAAATATTTTTTGACTTACATTTTAAACTCTAATTATTTACTTGAATTAAATAGAACTTTCTAATATTTGACAGAAATGATGTCAGATGTATTTTATTTTACGGCGCGGACTCACTCACATGAGCAGAGTATGAGCAAATTTAAGGGTCCTTTAGCACTAGAGAAGCTCGGAATTGAGCAAAGGATTGAAAGTGGTGACAAAGTAGTAATTAAGACTCATTTTGGAGCATTAGAAAACACAAGATATCTCCGTCCAAGTTATATACGATTTTTATGCGATTATGTTAAAGATTTAGGGGGAATAGCTTGGGTTGCAGAATCTTGTGGATGGGGATTGCCTGAGAGCATTTCAGGGATTCATACCGAGTATTCTGGAAGGGCAAATGAAGAAGAATATTTAAAAGTTGCATTATTACATGGTTTTACTGAAGAAACAATGGGGGCGCCTATTATTATGTTGGATGGACCTTATGGTATTGATTATAATGTTCAAGAAATTGATGGAAAGAAATTTAACGAAATTCTTGTTGCTGGACGTTTAAGAGAATTTGATTATATGATATTAGCATCACATTTTAAGGGACATGCTGGAGCCGGCTTCGGAGGCGCTTTGAAAAACTTAGGTATAGGTTCTGTAGCAAAAGGTCAAAAAATCCGTTCTCATCTGGGCACAGACTTTGATTATGATTTAAATAAGTGTACTGAAGATTGTGATAAATGTCTAAAAGTTTGTCCAACTGGCGCTTTAAGTAAAGGAAATGATAAAGTTCTTAAAAAGGATTGGGATAAATGCCGTTATTGCTATATGTGTAGATCGATATGTGATAAAGGAGTGATCGGTGCAGGATCATCTACGAGAGAGGATTTTATTAATAGATTTGTAGATAATGCTAAAGGAGTGGTTGATTTTTTCGGAAGAGATAAAATCTTTTATCTTAATTATGCTATTGATATCACATATCAATGTGATTGTACTGGAGGTTCAGATATACCTTTTGTTCCAGATATAGGAGTATTAGCTTCTTTAGATCCTGTTGCTTTAGATCAAGCAACGGTCGATCTAATTCACAAATCTTCTATTAATCCTCATTCAATTCTCTCAGAGGTAAAAGACATCCCAAAAAACGGACCTTTCGAATGGTTATCGCATACTCCTCGTTTTGATCCAGAATCGGGTGAGATGGATATGAATCCAAATGGAAAAGAATCAAAACATTGGGAATTACAATTGAAGGCAGCTGAAGAAATAGGATTAGGAAAAAGGAATTACAATTTAATTAAAATCAAAATTGAAAAGAATAAATAGAAAATTTCTCTTTTTTTTATTAGATTAGTCAAATTACGTAAAAAAATTACTTGATATCAAGAATTTCTTTTACAAGTTTTTTCTTTTCCCCGATGTTTGCCTGTCTTGCAATCATAATTCTTTGTGCTTGGGGAGATCCTGCGCCATGCATGGATTCTGTTCGATAACTTACCGATGCAACACCCATGGTTAAATTTTCTATGAACCGTAAGACTTTGTAGCGATCATTAGCACTAATTCCCTCACAAGTTGAAAGGTATTTTTTTAATAAAGCTCCAATTTCCTTAGAATTAAGATCCGCTTCAGAGGGTAAGGTACATATGATCCCTCCGGCAATATCTTCTGCTAATCTACCGATTTCATATGGAAATCGTGTAACATTCTGCTTACATACATTCGCGAGAAGCATATCCATTTCATAATTACCTGCCTGTCGTTGGAACCCTAATGAACTGCACGCAATTCCACAACTATAAAGAGTTTCATTTAGATGAACCATTTCTGTAATTTTATCTCTAATATGTGATGCTTTTTCGGTACCATTATATTCTGATATTAAAGAAGCTGCTCCAATAAGCGTATCGCCTACCCCAACTTTACATCCACCATAAGACTGGCGATGAAATCCCGCAAATCTATTTACCAATTCGCCTGAAAATTCAACCTCTCCTTTCATAAACACATTTTCCTTAGGTATGAAAACATTATCAAAAATTACAAATATTTCTTGACCACCAAATTTAAAGTTTCCAATATCTAATTTGCCTTTTTCCATTTTTCGGGTATCACAAGATTGTCTTCCATAAATTAGGGTGATTCCTTCAACATTTGTATCTATTCCAAAACTTACAGCATATTCCTCTTCACCCGGTCTTAGAGATAGTGTTGGCATGATAATCACTCTATGGGAATTTAAATATCCTGTTTGATGAACTTTAGCTCCTCTTACTATGATTCCATCATCATTCTCATCCACAATATGCAAATAAGCATCTGGATCTGGTTGTTGATTGGGTCTTTTACTTCTATCTCCTTTAGTATCTGTCATTGCACCGTCAACCATTAGATCCTGGATTTGAACTTCAGTCCAATATCTTTTGAATTGCTCATGATAATCAGATCCATATTTTTTATCCATTTCATAAGTTACACTATATAATGCATTCGCAGCGTCAAATCCTACACATCTTTGAAAACAACAAGCAGTTTTTTGTCCAAGCAATCTCTGCATTTTTACCTTTTTAATTAAATCATCTACAGATTGATGGATGTGAGTGAATCTATTTATGATTTCACCAGTTAAATGAGATTTTACTGTCATAATCTCTTTGTACTCATCCATTTGGGCTAATTCATAGATCTTCACTACAGAATTTATTGAAGGTTTTATAATAGGGTGATCCCAAAATTCTTTTACTTTTTCTCCAAACATGAATAAATTTACAGGCCTTTTTATAGATTCAAGATATTGTGATGGTGTTTTTAAAGTCATTTTATTATTACCTAAATATTTGATTGATGAAAAAAGATTATTTAGTATCTATAAATAATTAAATTTTTAATATTTAATTATAATAAAAAATACTTCTTTCGATTAATCCCGAAAATATAAGAATAGCTCAAATTCTAAAAGTTAATTTTCAAAGTCCTCTACAGAATCGGATAATTCATTATTTATATTAGAATTTTCTTCTAAATTACTAAGGCGCTTTTCTAAAATTGTCATTGTTTCTATTACATTATTTATAACTTTGTTAGTTTCTCTTATTTCATATTGTAATTCACCGAGTTGCCTAAGGATAAATTCTATAACCTTAGATTCCCTTACAGGTTCTATTAACCAATTAATCATATTTTGTAGAAATTTTCGATTATCTAATGAATTTATACCTATTCTTGAATTGGATGTGAAAATATCTATATCTCCGATTGCCACGACCTTCCCTTGGCCAAATTCAGTATAAGCTGCTATAGTTTGTTGTTTTTCGTCTTCTTTGTTCCATTCCTCGGAGATATTGTCATAAATCTCAGACCAAATAGAATGTTCACTCGTTTGTAATAAAGGTTTAACTCCCTTACTTAAAAATAAGGAGCAGGAGCCTCCAATTATAATTTCTCTTATATTTTTCATAATACTATGCTTTGAAAAATCCTGAATATGCAAAATACTCGTGCAATTTTGATTAGCACTATTAGTTTCTTTAATTATATTTTTCTCAAAAAAAATACCGAATTTTCCACCAATATCATTTAAATTCGTTTTTTGGAGATAATCTGCTCCATATTCGCTCACTAATAGCAAACCACCTCCATTTCTTACATAATCAACAACATATTTAACTTCTAAACTTGAAAAGAAATCATCAATTGGATTACCAATTATTAAAAGATCAATATTCTCTAATACCTCCTTTACAATATGTTCATTCTCATTCTTTTTTATCTTGATATCTAATCTTTTAAGAAGATTTAAAAAATCGCTGAATTCTTCATCATCAACATTTAACATTTCATTGTGAGTTAAATCAAAGAGGATGGTTTTTTTTAGCATTTTTCTTATATCCTGAGTGAAAGAGAGTTTAGCAATCTTTAAAAGAGGGCCTTTTTATTATTGATAATTTAATAAAATAAGTTTATGACTTAAAAGAAAATTCGGATATAAAAATCATTACTTATCCATTTTATTTCGGTTCTTAACAACCAAAAATTTTATAAACTGTATAGAATAATCTTTTTTGGATTAAATTGAGAATTAGATTATACAAAATTATCAAAAGGAATATGACATATGAGTAATACTATTGCCGTTATAGGCTTATCGTGGGGAGCTTAGTTTTGCACAGCGCATACTAACCCTATACGAAGGCAAAGGCAAATTTGTTGATTTTTTAGCACAGAAGGCTGATATTGTCGTTAGATATAATGGGGGAAATAATGCAGGTCATACAATAAATGCCAATGGAGTCAAATATAAATTTAAGTTAATGCCATCTGGAGCTCCCTTAGAAAAAGAGGGAGTAATAGCCAATGGGTGCGTAGTCGATCCAAAAGTTTTAATTGAAGAAATTGAAAATCTAAAAAAATTAAATAAATCAATAAACTTAAAACTAAGTTCTACTGCTCATGTAATTTTTCCATTTCATCGGATTTTAGATGGATTAGAAGAAAAAATAAAAGGAGATTATGCTGCGGGTACCACTAAGAGAGGAATTGGTCCAGCATACTCTGATAAGGCAGCTCGGTGGGGTTTAAGAATCTTTGACCTAATAAATCCTGAGATATTAAAACCAAAATTAGAAAAGTTATTTAAAATTAAAAAAGAGCTAATACATGTTTACGATCCAGGTTGGGTTGGTAATTTAGAAAAAATTTATGAAGAATATAAATCTTATGGGGAAAAACTAAAACCTTATGTTATTGATACAGCTTATTATTTAAATAAAGCAATTGATTCTGGAAAAAAAGTCCTTTTTGAAGCAGCTCAAGGAAATCTCTTAGCACTTGATTTTGGGATGTATCCATATGGAACTTCTTCTAATGCTAATGCTTTGGGTATTTGTGCTGGAACAGGTATTCCACCAAGAAAAATTGGAAAAATACTTGGAATTGTAAAGGCATATACTTCTCGTGTCGGTGAGGGCAAATTCCCAACAGAATTATTTAATGAGACTGCTGATAAAATCAGAGAGCAGGGTCATGAATACGGTACCGTGACGGGAAGACCACGAAGAGTAGGGTGGTTAGACCTTTTCAATATTAAATATGGAATAATGATTAATGGTGTTGATAGAGTCATAATCACTCTTTTAGACGCCTTACAAGGAATTAATACAATTAAAGTTTGTATTGCTTATGAATTAGATGGCAAAAAACTTGAGAGTTGGCCAATCCAATCAGAGATAATTGAAAATTGTAAACCAATTTATAAAAGTTTTAAAGGTTGGGAAGAAAAAAATAGAAAAGAATGGTTAAATATTGCTAGAAAAGGATATGACGCTCTTCCCGAGACAATGAAAACATATATCCAAAGCATCGGAGAATTACTTAAAACTGATATTTCAATGGTTTCAATCGGACCAGATCGAGAGGAAACTATAGTTTTAGAAGATATTGATTTTTAATTTTTTTCTATTCTTACTTTTTATTTATTTAAAGCATACTAAACCAAAACGATATACATATTTATTAGGAGGCCATTCTAAATTAAAATTTAAATTCTTTACAGTTTGAGATACATCAATTCCAACTGCTTCCATGGAATACCTTTTTTTGTCTGGATATCGACAAGGATCACCTGAATCATAGGTGCACCCTTTATCTTTTTTATTAAAACATAATCTACAAAATCCATCCCATAAGATAAGAATTTCTTCAGAAGAATTCTGTTGATCATCAATAAACAATTTAATTTCTTGTTCTAAATTATCCCGTAATAAATTTTTCATAAAAAAAGCATTTCTTATGCTTGTTTCATTTCTTTTTGGGTTTCTTAGTTTTTCTTTTTCAATATAGCTTCCTAAATTGAATTTAACAAAAATAAGATAAAATTTGATATACTGAGAGACTTCCCGTTCTAAATATGGTGCTTCTGGTGGACAAGCCCATGAGTGACCATAACTAGGACACTTAAAATTAGAATTTATACAATATTTTTGCACTTTTTGATCAAAAATTATATCCTTAAACTTTATTTCAAGAAAAGGCAAGAGAAGTTTTATGGTATTTAAATTGCTATTATTTTAGTTAATTATAATTTTTTTTTGAATTTGAATGTCTTTATTACTAAAATAAAAATAGTAATTTTTTTTAAGAAATAAATGATATGTGTGACTATTACATCCTGTTAGTTGAATAATTAAACTATTCTTGTTGTGAAACGAATGAAATTAAAATTAAAAAGTGATAAAAGAAATCAGTTATTAAATGCTGCAAGCGAATTTAATGACGAAGTTTTGAATGGTTCTCTATTACTACATGATTGCATCAATGATCTGGTAAATGAAAAGCGAGATAAAAAAAAATTAGACAAAATAATAGAATGTGAACATAATGCAGACCGTGCTAAAGAAAAATATATTGATTTACTTTATAGAGATCAAAGAGCTCTACCTTTCCTAGTTGAAGATCGTTATAGGTTAATTAAGTATTTAGATATTATTTCAGATAGCTCAGAAGAGCTAGCAATGGGACTGAAAGTTTATCCCTTTGAACTTTTTGATGACATTAAAGCAGAGATGAAAAAAATAAACGATTTGTATCAAGAAACTATTGACACTTTAGTGGATATGGTAAATCTTATGGAAACTGATTTTAAAACAGCTTATCAGAAAAGTTTTCACATTGAAACGCTAAAAAGAAGTGCTCGTGAAGCAAAATTTAAAATTTTAGAAGTAATATATCAAAAACCAGAAGAAAAATCTCTTCGAGTATATCTGACATCTAAAATATGTATAAAAATATTTGATATGATATTAAGAGCTGAAGAGATTAGCGATTTTCTAAGAAGTTTAATAGTGAAATATCCAAGTAAATAAAAAAGGCGATTGAAATGGCTTTTTCAATTATTTTAACAATATTTTTAGTAATAGCAATTATCATCGCATTTGGAATAGGTGCAAATGATGAAACATTTGCTGGAATCTATGGCTCGAGAATATTAAATATGAAGCAAATTCTTGTATTAGCAACGATTTTCGCAATTGCAGGAGCTTTTATACTAGGTGAAGCAGTCAGTAAAACTGTTGGTAATAATATCGTACTAAGTATTAATGATGCTATCGTCATCACCATATTAATCTCTACAGCAATTTGGTTAATATTATCATCTGCATTAGGACTGCCAATATCAACCACTCATGCTACAATTGGAGCTATTATAGGTCTTGGCATTACTCCTATAGTAAATATCAAATGGGGAGAGATTGTCGTATTGAGCCTTTGGTGGGTGTTATCACCAATAATAGGTTTTGTAGTTTCCTATTTAGTTTATAAGCTTATGCATCATTATAAAGTGAAACATCTAAATAGTTTTCAGGGTCTAGAAAAAACAGAAAAAATATTTTCATACATCGTACTGATAGTTATCTGCATAACCGCTTTTTCTAGAGCAGGAAATGATTGCTCAAATGCGGTAGGTATTGTCGTTGGGGTAGGAGATGTACAAATAAATCTACTACTTTTATTAACTGGTATAAGTTTAGCTGGAGGATTAATTGTATTAGGACGAGGAGTTATAAAAAATGTTGGAAGAATTACAGAGTTATACCCTAGTACTGCTTTTGCTACTCAAATTCCTACAGCTGCGATTTTATTTCTTGGAACAGCATTAGGAATTCCTTTATCTGGGTCCCATATGTTAGTTGCCTCCATGGTTGGACT
>JBHLKB010000102.1:0-8018 GCA_048887205.1 Candidatus Hodarchaeota archaeon | reverse complement strand
TATATCCTTAGTAATCTCATCGTATGCCTTTTTAATCTTTTGTAAGTAATTTTCTTTTTTATCAGTATCAACTAAATCAACATAATATGCATCTGGAACTGATACAGGGGATATATAATCATATGGATGATCTGTTGAATATATTGTATTTAAAATAAATCCTACGTCAGGGTCAGCCTTATTTGTAAATGCACTCTTGGGAACTCCAATCGGTTTAAAATAAGCAAACTTCTTTCCTTCTTTTTGCAATTTTTGAATAAATCCTATTGAAAGAAAGCTTTTTCCGGCACGCTCTTTTAGTGAGCATAAATAAAAGGCTTTTACCATTCTTTTCACTTCTTTTATAATTTTTTTTATTATCTTTTAATAGTTATTTTAATATCTACAGCACTATATCCTTTTACAAAAGCTAAAAGTGGGTTAATGTCTAATTCAACAATTTCAGGAAAATCATTGACTAATTGTGAAAGTCTTAATAGAACATCTATAATAGCCTCAATATCAGATGGAGATTCTCCTCTTACGCCGTGTAGAAGATTATAAATTTTAGTACTTTCTATCAACTTTCTTGCACTTTCTTTTGTAAATTTATAGGCTAAAGCAAAAGCTACATCTTGCATAAAATTAGCGTAAATTCCACCAGTTCCAAACATAATTAGAGGCCCAAATTGAGGATCCTTGGACATACCAATAATAATTTCATTCACTTTTGGTTCCAATTTAAAGTCAATCATTTCTTGTACTTCTACACCATATATTTTTGCATTTTGAGGACCAAATCTTTTAGCATTTTTAACAATTTGTATATAAGCTTCAAAAGCATCTTGTTCTGATTCAATATTTAACAAAATTCCTCCAACGTCAGTTTTATGTATAATATGTGGACTAACTATTTTCATAACAGATTTTCCAATTTCAGATTGCAATTTCATTGCTTGTCTAGGAGTCTGAGCCAACCGGGATTTAGGTGATCTTATACCATAACAATCAAAGATTTCACTTGTTTCATAGCTTAATAAAACCATTCTGCCATCTTCTCGAACATTTGTAAATATCTGTTTTACCCTTTCTTTGTTTACATTAAATGAAGGAATTTCTATTTCCTCTAAAGGAGGGCTGTTTAGATATTCACGTCGCTTTATCAATGTTTTTAGAGAATGAGCCGCTCTGTCTGGAAAGTGATAACATGGAATATGATTCTGTTTCAAATACTCTCTACCCTCAGAAATATTCTTTCCTCCTATGAAAGAACATACAATTGGTTTTTCTCTTAATTGGTTTTTAGAAATTGTATAGATAAGTTTCGCAACTTCTGTAGGTTGTGTTTGGGCTTGGGGGGTTACAATTATTAAAGCCCCATCTGTTGTAATATCACCAATATTATGTCCTGAGTTTAAGCCAAAGACTGTTTTAAGGGTGAATTCATATCTATCAGGAGCCGCGTCGCCTACAATATCGATTGGATTAAAGATCGATGCCTCCAGAGGTAATTTTTCTCTTAATGCATGAAGAATTGGCTCTGAAAAGCTAGCAAACTTTAACTTCTCACGCTCAAATGCATCAGTTGCTACAATTCCAGGTCCCCCTGCGTTTGTTATTATCGCGAAAGAATTCTTTTTAGGAACTGGTTGATAGAGAAAAATTTCACCATAATCAAATAAATCTTCAATTGTTTTTGCCCTAATCACACCGCATTTATCAAATGCCAGATCGTACGCAATATCTGCTCCTGCTAATGCTCCAGTATGACTTGAAGCAGCTCTAGCACCGGCTTCACTAACCCCAGATTTTAATATAATAATTGGTTTTTTTCTCGTTGCATTTGGCAGAATCTCTAAAAACTTTTGTCCATCAGTAATACTTTCTAAATAACATAATATTACATTAGTATTTTCATCATTAGCTAAATATTGTATAAAATCAACTTCTCCTAAATCCGCTTTATTTCCTAGACTTATATTACAAGAAAATCCAAAAGCTTGGTTCATTGAATAATCCATCATCCCTGTTAACATTGCTCCAGATTGTGAAATCATTGCAATACCTCCCTTTTTAGGAGTTTCTGCTGCAAATGAACCATTATAATTTAGACAAATTAAGCCTAAGCAATTTGGACCTAATATTCTCATATTATACTTTTTCCGGATTTCGATAAGTTGTTCTTCTCTATCAACGCCTTCCCCGCCAATCTCTTTAAATCCTGCTGATATAATGATTAATCCTTTTACCCCTTTTTTTCCACATTCTTCTGCTGCTTTATTTACAAATTTTCCTGGAATAACAAAAATAGCAATATCAATATCATCTGGGACATCTAACACACTTCTATAAGATGGAAGACCACAGACTTTATCAGCCCTCGGATTGATAGGAAAAATTTCTCCTTTATATCCAGAGTTAATAATATTATTTAATACTGTATTACCTACTTTTCCCTTAGTATCGCTAGCACCAATAACTGCAATGCTCTTAGGACTGAAGAAAAATGAGATATCGTTATTAACCATTTTTGTATTTGAGACTAAATATATTCTAAAGCTTGTATAAAATTCTATTATTGTAATTAATTTTATATTTTTCATTGATTAAAAATACATCCTTAAAAAAAATATTGAAAACATAATCGTTAAAAATTTTTCATCTTTCCCTTTTGTATGACGAAAATTGTTATAATAACGAATAGAGGAGAAATTAATCTTAATTTATTTGATAATGACGCTCCAATGACAGTTGCAAGCTTTTTACATTTAATAAGTCAAGGTTTCTATAATGGTATAATTTTTCACCGCGTAATCGCAGACTTCATGATTCAAGTCGGTTGTCCATTAGGAACTGGAACAGGTGGACCAAGAGATAAAGGGATTAATTTCTTCCCTTATAAAGGTCAACAAATTAGTTATCCATTTGCGGATGAATTTCAAGGTGGAAGGAAATTTGATAAACCGGGTATTCTAGCTATGGCTAATGCTGGGGCTAACACAAATGGGTCCCAAATTTTTATTACTCATGTTCCGACACCATGGCTTAATAATAAACACACGATATTCGGGGAAGTAATAAGTACCTCAGATCAGCATATTGTAAATTCTATTGTACAAGGAGATAAAATCCTTGAGATAAAAGTAATCTAAATATGTCAATCTAGATATTAACTATATAATTCTTTTTATTTTAATTAAATAAACAAATAACATATTTTCCCTTGCATAACAACTTATGTCTAAATTCTATGAAATCTATTGATAAAACTAAAAGTTTAAAGATAAAATCAATATTATTAAGTTAGATACGTAATAATTTTCTTCTTAAATTATTGGATATAAATCATGAGCAGAGATTTTAAAGACTTAATTGATTCAGCAGAAAAAGAGACAAGATCATATGATGAATTAGAAAAAACTATTAATTCTTTGAAAGAAGAAATAAATCGATTGGAGTTTACTGAGAAAGAACAGAAAAAACTAATTGAGAATCTTAAAAGCCAATTGAAAGATGAACAAATTGAAAAAGTTGAATTGCCTAGTGAAATTGAAATTTTAAAGGATATGGTAACTTCTCAAAGGAGAGAATTGGAAAAAAAAGATAATGAAATCGATAAGCTAAATAAAAAAGTTGATGAATTAAATCAAATCATGGAAGGGAGTGAAACATTTAAATCGGTAGAAATAGAAAATGAAGAATTCATCAAAGCTCAAAACTTAATCGTTCAATTAGTTGATGAAAATGAGCAACTCAAAAATCAAGTAGAAGATTTAAAAGGTCAACTTGAAGAAACTCAATTTGAAACAAGCAATTTTGAAGAAATCTCCGAAGATAAAGCTCAAACTGAAGAAAATGAAGAATTAATCAATCTCAAAAGATTAAATTTTCAATTAATGGAACAGAATGGTTTATTACGTGTAGAAATTGAATCATTAAGAGCCAAATTACAAGAACGATTAGAAGAAGCAAGTTCAGAGGAATTAAAATTAGCAAATGAAAAAATTATAATACTAACAACTGAAATTGAAAATTATAAATCAAAAATCAAATTTTTGCAGAATCAATTAGATAATATTAGCAAATCAATAATGGTCTCAACTGAAGAAGCTTTAAAGTTTGCTGAGATGAGAGAAGAGTATAATAAATTAAAATCAGATTTATTAACATACCAACAGGAAAACAAAATCCTTAACGAGAGACTAAATGAAATAGAAGAGCAAAAACAAGATGTATATAGCGATTCAATAGCTAAAGATATGCCAAAAATAATACCACGATCTATCTTCAATAGAATGTATAAATTACTTGATGATAATAATAAAAAGGAGGTTATAGACCTCCTTATTCAAGATTTGAAAAGTAAAAATGCAGAAATCAAGAGAAATGCAATAAAAATATTAAGCCAAATAAAAGAAGACAAGATTTATGATGCTTTTCTTGAAATTATTGATGATAAAGATTGGATAATTCGATATAGTCTTATTAAAGCTCTCAGTAAATTTGAAAAAAGAAGTGATGAGTTTAAATTTTTGTTGAAAAAATTCGCTAAAGATGTTGATGTCGATGTAAGAGAGCTTGCTTTAAAGATTTTAAACGATATATCGAATTAAATATCCTATATGACAAATTTGTACTTTCTTATAGACGTATTCATAAATTATGATACTTTACATTTATATAGAACTCTTTCATTCTAAATTATGGGAAGAAGGTTATTCACACCAAATAGATGGAACTGGTCACAAAAGGCAGAAAAATGGGTATATGTCGAAATTACCAAAAATGGTAAAAAGAGATACCATTATCAATTAGATCCACCACAAGAATTCGTTTATTTAACGAATAGGATGAAACATCTTAACGAAAAATTATTAAATGAAACAGATCCAGAAGAAAATGCAAAAATTTTTAACGAATTAATGAAAATTTCTCAAAAAATGCAGGATATGGGAAAATCTGGTTATTAACTTTTATTTATTTCTCTTTTTGAAAGAAAATGTGCTAAATAAAGAGGTTCTGGCTGTCGATGTCCTTTAATGGTAATTAAACTAACTTCTAGAGCAATATCAAGTGAAATTTTATAACCTACACTAATAAAAACGGGCTTTGAGCCGTTTTTTAAGCATGTTGCATATCCTAGCAATTCATTTGACTGTTTTTTTGTTATAGTTTTTGGATCTTTTGCCCATACTGGTGCTTTATTACCTTTAATTTTCTCAATTTTTTGCCAATCTGAATACCCAAAGAAAGGATTTTTTGCAATTCCTATGCTAGAGACATTTAGAGCAAAACCAATTTGAACTGCTTCTCCAAATCTTCTTGGATGGATGTTTCCATGACCATCACACATTATAAGATCTGGTTCTTTCGGAAGTCTAGAAATTACACGAGCTAAGAGTTTGCATTCTCGAAATCCTAAAAAACCTGGCTTATAAGGGAAATTAATACGATCTTGCGCAAAAAAATGAGCTTCTTTTCTTTGTTGTTTTAAATCCCAAACTACTGCACAAGCAACACCATAATCATAATTTCTTTTATTGTAATATGCAATATCTACTCCAACAATGGTTTTAATTAAATTAATACTTTTCTTATTGTTATTTTTAGATGATTGGCTAATTATATTTTGATATTTAACTTGAATGGCTTCTGCTTGTTCAAATGAATAATCATCTCTTAGTAACTCTTGAACTACTAGCATTCTAAATTATTTTAGTTTGTAAATCTTATGTAATATTAAATTCATGTATCTTATTATTATTCTAGTTTTGTAATTTTCCCTAATATATTTAGACTTATAAATAAAAAATTTAACTTATTTCAAATTACTAATAAATTAATTATGAAAATCGCAGTAAGTGGAAAAGGTGGTGTTGGAAAAACTTTAGTTGCAGGCATTTTAGCTAGAATGTTTGCAGAAGATGGCTTTAAAGTTCTTGCAATTGATAACGATTCAGCAATGAATTTAGCATTGACTTTAGGTATAGATGAGAAAATTAAAGATCAAATCGTTCCAATTAAAGAAATGAAATCTATGATTGAGGAAAGAACATTCATAAAAGGTGCCGGTCCAGGAGTATATAATATAAATCCAAAAGTTTCTGACATTCCTGATAAATTTAAGGTTGTAGGACCAGATGGTTTACAATTATTGGTTTTAGGCGGAATTGAAGAACCAGCTACAGGATGTCTATGTCCAGAAAATGCCATAATAAGAACTTTGTTATACAATTTATTTGTGAAAAGAGATGAAGTTGTAATAGTTGACTTTGAAGCAGGTATTGAACACTTAGGTCGTGGCACTGCAAAAGGAATTGATTTAATGTTAGTTATTACAGAACCTTCTCAAAAATCTTTAGATCTCTGCTATAAAATAATTTCACTTTCCAAAAAATTAGGAGTAATAAATATTTATTTAATTGCGAATAAAATAACTGATGAATCTCAAAAAGAGATTGTAAATCATAAAATTAAGGATTGGGAGGTTCCTCTTTATCATTGGATCCCTTTTGACTCAGAAATTGGAAAAGCTGATTTAGAAGGCAGATCTCCAATTGACTATAACTCAAATTCAGAAGCAATTTTGTCAATTAAATTACTTTATAATAAATTAAAGAAATTGAAAACCGAACTATTTGATTTATAGATCAGTTAATTTATTTTCTTCTATATAATTTATTCGAGTCACTATATATTCTATATAGATTACCTATAAATACCCAATCTATATTCAGTTGATTGGAGATAATCCAAAATCATATATTTATAAAAACTGAAGGGGAATAAAGAAGTTGAGAAAGAAAGAAAACCTTCTAGTGTTAGGAATGTTCTGTTTAATCATAGCATTCGTTTTAGAAATGGCAGGTAATGGTAGTTTTTTAGCCAACTTCATAAGCCTGTTGTTTGTTGGAATAGCTATTTTTTCTAATGCTGGATATCTTGTTTTAAATTTTTCAGAGAAAAGGAAGAAATAGTTTCAAATAGATTCTTTTAAATTATATCTGTTAAATTCAAATCCTGATCTTCAGCAAGTTCTTTCCATTGATTTATGGCTTCTATTGCATCTTTTTCATCCATCATTTCTATAGCATAGCCAGCATGAACAATAACAAATTTTCCTATCTCGGGATTTTGAATCAAAGCAATAATAACATTCTGTTTAATCCCATCAAAATCTACTAATGCAGAGTTCCCCTTAATTTCTAAGATTTTTCCTGGTATCGCAAGACACATAATCGATCTTTTTATTTCTAAAATTAGTAATCCAAATAATATTACAAACTTTTATTGTTTTTCCCTTATAAGAGAAAATATTAATTTTATATAATATCAAAACTAAATTCTGATCAAATAAATTATACAAATTGGTGAGGTTTTCCCCTGTTTTTAGATAAATTAAAAGAATCCCCTAAAGATAAACTACTTATTGTTATTACTATACTTGGTTTAGTAATCGTTATTTTATTATATATACTTGTTTTTATACCAACCGAAGCATTAGTTCCTATTTATGGAATAATAGATTTCGAATTTACTTGGACTCCTGATAGAGCAGAATCAATTCTTTCAGTATGGGGGCCTCAAGGAATCCTTCAAGAATCATTGGCAATATATTGGGATTTTCTATTTATAATAGGTTATGCTTCACTAGCTTTTGGATTAATTGTACTTGTTTTAAGGAGATCAGAGAATAAAATTCAAACAATAGGAGTCTTTATGACTTTAACTCCTTTCTTAACTGGTATCTTTGATATAATCGAAAATATTAATTTACTTATAATGTTGAACAATCCAATTTCAATTTTAGCTTTAAATCCTCTCATAGCATCTATAAGTGCATTATTGAAATTTGGTTTTTTATTCACAGCAATTATATATTTCGTTATCGCGCTGATTTTCGTGTTCATAAATAAAATCAAGAAGAAGATCTAATAAATTCAAAATGTAATTCAACGATAAATTATTTCTTTTTAATTACTTAAATTTTTCCTGAATAGAAAGTAATTAAATCATCAAGCCAATTGAATATTTCTTCT
>JBHLKB010000101.1:0-8036 GCA_048887205.1 Candidatus Hodarchaeota archaeon | reverse complement strand
AAATAACTAATCATTTGATCTTATAATTAAAGGTTTGATCTATCAAATCTTTTGATTTAAATTTATCAGATGAGAAAGAGTGATTTAGAATGGTAATCGAAACGAATATAACAAAAATGTTAGGGATTAAACATCCGATACTCAGTGCTCCAATGGGTCCTTTTTATACTACTAAATTAACAGTTGCGGTATCAGAAGCAGGTGGTTTAGGTGTTTTAAGTCATGTTACTTTGCATGGAACTATTACTATCGATGAAATGAAAAAGAGCATGGAATACGTAGTTGAGCATACTGATAAGCCCTTTGGTTTTAATATTAGGACAGCTAGATTACAACCAGATGCTATTAAACTTTGTAGGCAACTTCCAAGATTTATTATGGAAAATCCTAAAATAAGAGAACAATGCGTCTATCTACTTACGAGTGCAGGCTCTCCAAGAATGATATATAACAAACACTTTGAAAAATTAAGAGAAAGTGGTTCAAACATTAAACATTTCCATGTGGCTCCAACTGTAAATCTGGCTGAAAAATTGGTTAATAGTGGTATTGATGGGCTTGTTGTTACTGGAACTGAAGGTGGAGGACATCAATCTTATGATAATGTAAGTACTCTAGTTTTATTACAACAGGTGAGAAAAAAATTACCAGAACTTCCTATAATTGCTTCTGGAGGATATGCCACTGGTGAAGGGCTAGCTTCTGCTTTATCTATGGGTGCGGGAGCAATTGCAATGGGTTCTAGATTTATATCTTCAAAAGAATGTGAATTTCACGACAATTATAAAAAAATCGTAGTTAATTCTGATGCCTCAGATACTGAGCTTAAAACGGGGATTTTTGGACCTGCGAGGGTATGGAAGAATAAAGCGGCCGAAAATCACGATCTTGTTGCAAGTAAAGAAGAAAAACAAGCTGGAGAAATTTCAATATCAAAGGTCGAAAGAGAATTGGCTGAATTAGAAAGAACCTATGAGGGAAACATTGAGGAAGGAATAGCTTTTATAGGACAAAGTGTTGGATTAATAGACAGTATAGAAAGTGTTTCGGATATAATAAATACTATAGTTCTTGAAGCTGAAGAATGCTTAAAAGCGGCTTATAACACTATTAAGAAAATTCCCATTGAACAAATAACTTAAAATTCATTTTTATTGTGCCTATCTTTTTTTTTTAGCTTATACAATAACTTATATAATCATTTACCTGTTTTTTTAAATTCGACAACATGAAAACTATCGTTTTAATATTAAACGAATAATACGAATCTAAATATTCAATATAATTCAGATATTTCTATTGAAAAAATTATTTTGAAATAAATAAACTTTTAAATAAAAGTTTAAAAACAAGTTGTACTATAAGTTAGTTGATAATAGCTCTCCATTAATTTAACTTATTAAGAATATATCAATTATTTAAGAAAGATAGGCAAGATTAATAGGTAAATGATCCAAGAGTTAATGATAATTAATCAATCGGGAATAGCTTTATTTTATCATAATTTCATTAATGGAGATAATTTAAAAGATGAACAATCACTAGCAAGCTATTTTGATATAATATGCCGATTTACAAAGCGAGAATTTAAGGAAAACCTTAAAATGTTAACGTTAGATAGTTTTATCTTCTTTTTTTATACTCATAGATCTGGCTTTCACTTAGTTCTTAAATGTGATAATAAAGAGATTAATAAAAAACAGTTGGAAAATTTTTCTGAAACCATGATCGATAACTTCTTGGTAAGATATAGAGCCATTTTAAAGGATTTTAATGGGGAAATTTCGCAATTTCACTCATTTTCTAAAGATATTATGGAATTGTTAGAATCTAAATTTGATCAATTCAAAAGGTTCTTAATTATTGAAAATTGAATATATGAAAAAAAAATTCTGGGCTTTTCTAGTCCTTTATTTTTATATTCATAAATCCTTTAAACATCATAATACTTAACGTATAAATTTCTAAAATAATTACTTAAATAAAAAGAAATCAAATAATCAAAAATAATAATTGTTATGATAAGCAAAGTGATGAATTATGAGAAATAAAAAGTTTGTAGTTAAATTTCAAGCAGTTTTAGATAAATACTTTCATCGGATCTTTAATAATAGTCATGTAATGTATACTATAATTTTCTTAATATCATCTCTATTAATTGGTATTTTAAGTTTTATACCAAATCCAAGCGTAGGAAATGGTATTTTATTTTTAGCGACAGTTATTTCGAGTTCGTTTATATTATTAATGTTTGAAGGTTTAATTCCTCAATTAGATAAGTATCTCTTTTCTTCTGAGAAAAAATTTGATCGAAGTAAAATAATATGTTTTACCATCAACTTTTTTATTAATTTTTTTATTATACTTACTTACTTTCTTGCTGCTCCATCTACTCAAATAACAATTGAATTTTTAGGATGGGATGTAATTCTTCCCACCTTTTTCGTAATAATCTATTTTAGTTGGAATCTAGTTCAAATCTTTTTTATTAGAGTAGGTTTTGAAGACATCTCGATTAATATCGAAAATAGAGTAGTTGATAAATATGGATTCTCTAAAAAGAAAGAATTTGTGTGTTTCATTTTATTAATTATAGCATTGATTATCCCAGTTTTAATGCTATTAGGTACTTTCTTCGGACTTCTACCCTATTTTGACCCATTATCTTTAGGCGTGTATGAACCTTTAATTTGGTATTTTGGGAGTCATTTGATCATATTAATAATACTTATTATTACATCATGGCGTCTTATCACATTACATCAAAGAAGCAGGAAAAATAAGACAACAAATGCATTTGCTCCAATGTTTTATATTTTTATTTGGATTGTTTTATGGTTTAGATCATTCAGTTTCTTAATCTCTTTAAGAGGTATTATTCAACCTTCTACAGAGATGGAAATATTTTCAAGATTTATTGATATTTTACTAATGATTTTTACAGCAATTATGGTTCTAAGAAGCTTAGGTGGAAAAGTATATGAATCGATGCTATTCAACCAAAATAATATGCCCTTTTTCCTTTTCGCATTTACAATTTTATACATTGAAGGACAGATTATAATGATCACAGGGGCAGGAAATTTAGCAGGGATCTTCTCTGACAGAAATCAGATCAATCTAATTAATAATTTCTTAATTATAGTTATAACTGTAATATTCTATTGGTGGTATTCGGAACATTCATTAGAGAGGAAAGGTTTTATCGTTAAGAAACGATATTATCCAGAAGATGTAGCATTAATTGTAAATGATTTTAAAGAATTTTTAGTAGATAATAATGCATTAGATACTAATAAAGTTGATAAAGAAAAATTTCAAAATTTCCTATACTCTAAAAATCTTTTAACTCCAGAAGTTATAGATTTAAAAGAAGAAGCAGAAATTGAAAATAAATTTGATTACAAAAATAATCAAGAGCTTTCTGAAGAACAAATTCAAGATGATAGATAAATAACTTTAAAATAATGGAAAGAATATATAATAAGAGAAAAAAATAAACCGGCTTTTTTCTCTTACCAACCTCGAGATAAACACGTCTCTACTTAATGAATTACTTAAGCTCCGCCTGCTTGTGTAGCCATTACTGTAATTACATCCTTTTTTGGATGAATTCCTATCTTTGCGAATTTTAATTGATCAGGCAAAACTTTACCTTTAAATATAAATTGTATTGCTAAGATTGGGTTTAATTTATATTCACGTTGCACAGTTTTTTTAATTTCTGCAATTGAATTATTTGGATCTAACTCAATGAGCTTGATCGCTTGATCTGGAGGCACTCCTGTTAACCTAAATCTATATTGGGTAATTTTTAATCACACTCTTTTTATGATTTATAAATTGATTTATATATTAAATTTTAATTATCAAATTGATTAATTAAGGATTTTCGTTCAATAACCCGAACTTTGGTCTAAAAAAGATGAATATGGCTTTTTTTATATTATACTATTTATTTATAATATTTTAAAATCGAAAAGGCTCTGGAGGAGGTCCTGGTGGACCCGGTGGTCCTGGAGGGTGTATAGGGCTGGGTTTTGGTGATGGAGGAGATGGAAAGCGACCCAATCTATTTTCTAAACTTGATATACGTTTTTCAATTTTATCTAATCTTTCTTCAATTGTCTTTATTCGCTTTAAAATATTGGGATCTTCTATTGTCATTTGCTCATAAATTTTCATTTAATTTTGAATAATATTCCAATTTCTAACATTAAACTCTTATTTATAAAATTTTACTTATTATTATTTTTAATGTATACTAAAATAATTAATATTTGTATTTTTATATTATTTTAGTCTAAGTCCAAAAAAAAGGTATAGATTTTTATATTCAGGTGTATATCTTATTAATATGGAAAGCTGGAATATATCAAAAAAATTAAAGGTTGAGTTATTAAAAAAGTCTAGTAATATCGAAGACAATAGTAGGCGGATATTGTTCATTCTTAGAAATTTAGGCCCACAAAGATTTACTAATTTAGTTAAATATTCGAATTTAAGTAGATCCACTGTTTCCAAATATCTAAATCTTCATAGAAAAAACAAAAATATAGAACAAAGGTTAATTACAGACAGAAAGACAAATAAACAGTGCAGGAGTTACGTGATTACTGAAAAAGGAATAGAAAGACTCGGAGAAGAACCTTTAAAACTAAAAGATGAGTTATTTATTGTTAACGAGTTAAAGGAAAATGTTAGAAAGCTCGAGGACTTAATAGATTTTTACAAAGAAATAAATGTGGAAGATGCCTTCATAATTCAAATAGTAAGGATCATTTCCAAAATAGGAGATAATTTTTTTGAATTACAACAAGATAGAGATCTTTATTTATCCCTTTTTTACATTTTTTATAATTCAATTCTAGGACAGGGAGCTTTTGCTAGAAAGTATTGGCGTTTTGATGAATCAAGTTCTCAGAAATTTGTTGGTTATAAATTAAATTTAGATCAATATTGTGAAGTTTATAATGTTTCAAGAGAAGCGATTAATTATCTTGCTAGGTCTAAACTTATTAAAAATGATTTTGGTTTTTATTTAATCAAGCGTGAGAATAATGATTTCTTCTTTCACGAAGAGGATTTATTAGGGACAACAACACTCAGACTTATCAAAGATAAATTAATAGATGAAATAATTAATCTACAAGAAGGCATCTACGATATGATTTATGATCTGGACATTATAGCTGAAGAAATAGCAAATCAGTTAAAAGAAATGGGTTTAATATGGGATGCTATTCAAGAACAATTTCAATTATTGGTTTTAAACCTAATTATTAAAAATGCAATAGAAATGGGTTTATTAGATATAGAAAGAGAAAAATTAATGGAAGGAGTTGCGAAATCACAAAAATTACCTATGTCAAAAGAGGGTAAAATGCTACAAGAAGCCATTTTAAATAGCTCAAAATTAGAATTAAATTTTAACATATTAACATCCACCTTATAAAATTTAAGCTTATTCTTTACTTTTTTCAACTACAAATCCCCTTCCACGGGGATATCCAAGAATTCCAGATTTTACCATTGGAGCATGAAAATTACCCTTCGCCCAAGGAGCTGGGAACTTTTGGAAAACGGCTGCTGCGACAAGAGCGAATATTTGGAAAAAGATATAAATAAAATAATTATTCCAAATAGTGAGAAAACCTAAACAAATTGCTATATTAGGGATGTGACAAACAATAGTTTTAATTATAATTGATTTAGGAGTATCATGTTCAGGGCTAACGTATACATCCCAGAAGTAATCTTGGATGAAGTACTGCCAAATACCCATGGAGATAAACGCAAACAAATATTTCGCCCAATTAAGTACCCCAGTTAAGCTCCAAAGATGATAAAAAGAGAGAAGGAGCCCACCAGTACTAAAACCCCAAATAACACCAAAAATGATCTCAGATCCAAAATAGTACTTACGTTCGAAAGTAAGTGTCATACGCGACCATAATATCCAATATGCGAAAAAAATATAGATAAAACAGATTGAACAATAAGCTATCCAATAAGGATTTACAATTTGTTCCACCGTGAATAACGGTTGACTGATCATCTGTTCTAATGTGCCAGAGATAGCTATAACAATATTACAAAAGGAAAAATAGATTAATGCTCGAGTCCATGCTACACTAGGCTTCCAGACATCGATAGGAAGCCCTTTATATTTAGAGATATAAATTACAATTACAGTTATTCCGATTGCAATGACAAAGAAAATGTAGAAAACTGTAAATATATAGAATGCCATGTTTTTTAAATCCCTACTAGAAAATCTTTATTTATTTTATGAATAATCCAGCATCTTCTCAATAGGTTTTAACGCTTTTTTTGCGATCTCAACGGGTACTTTAACTTCAAAAGCCCGATCATCTAAATTTTCTAATAGATATTTTATAAGTTCTAAGTTATGTTTCTTCATATTATAACAAACTAATCTGTCTTTCGCTAAGTAAAAACTCTTATCTGAGAAGTCCTGAGACATACGTTCTAATAATCCTACTTCTGTTCCTATTATAAACTCTTTTACTTCAGAAGAACTGTCTCTTACATAATTATACATGCGAGAAGTAGAACCTACATAATCTGCTAACTCCCTTACGCCTCTAATACATTCGGGATGAACAATAAGCTTTGCTTTAGGATATTTTTCTTTGACTGTTTTTATATCCTCTATAGTAATTTGTGAATGAACGTAACAATGTCCCTTTTCCGGCATTTTAATAGTCTCGATATTTGAGATTTGCTCAGCATAATCTGCTAGATTAGCATCTGGGCCAAATAAAACTGTTTCTATATTAAATTGTTGACTAATGCTTTTAACAATTTTTACTGCATTTGCGGACGTACAACATATATCGGACTCAGCCTTTACTGCCGCAGTTGAGTTAATGTATACTACTACAGGAATTCCATTATATTTTTTTTTAAATTCTCTGACCATTTCAGGAGTAAGAAAAGCTGCCATTGGACAACATGACTCGTAATTAGGTATTAGAACATGCTTGTCCTGATTTAATATTGAGGCTGTTTCTGCCATGAAATCCACTCCTGCAAATATTATATATTCTGTATTCGCTTTTTTCTTTGCAGTTCGAGATAATCCAAGAGAATCTCCTATAAAATCAGCAATTTCTTGTATTTCAATTGGCTGATAATAGTGAGCAAGTATTATTACATCGTTTTGATTTTTTAGATTCAAAATTTCTTGTTGAAGTTGCTTGACAGTCATTTTTACAAGAGGGAATTTGTGAGTATTATATCAATAAAAGGTTTTAGTAAAAATAAGTTGTTGGTTTATAAAAATTAATTAATTTTAATTATAAAGAGTCAAATCAAGAAACTTAGGTTATATTAGATAAATTTTGAGTTACAAAACTATTATATTCTAGAAAATTATAAATGAAATTAACATATTAATAGGGGTATTTTCATAATGGATTTTGTTTACAAAGAAGAATTTTGGTATGTTAGCACATTTTTAAATAGGGCACTTATTGATGGTAATGTGAAATCTAAACAATTAGAGAAAAAAATTAAAGAACGACTAGTTAAACTAAACAAGGAGGATATTTATTATAAAATCCGGAATGAAATCGGCGATGAGATATTAGATATGGCTAAAAATGTATCATTATCATGTAAGTGGGTACCCTATTTAGAGAACTTCCCTTATGAAGATGAAAATAACCAAAGAAAGTTTGATACATTAGGTTTTTTTCAATTTGATGTAGAATACTATAAAGATGAGCCTTCAAAAAAAGAGAATATTAAATCAAGCTTTATTCAACAGATACCACAAATTCTATTGCCATTATTAAGAGAGTATTCTATAAAGAAAGAAAATAGAGGGATCATTTTCGATTTAGAAAGCCCAATCTATGTATTTGTAACTTCCAATAAAATAAGACCAGAAGAAATCGCATGGACTCACGAAAATATTAACAAATTAAAAAAAACAATTGGATATTGGACTGAGATTTATTCAGGGCAATGGGAGGACTATTCAGAAACTCTTTATGATAAACGTATTG
>JBHLKB010000100.1:0-8067 GCA_048887205.1 Candidatus Hodarchaeota archaeon | reverse complement strand
TCTTTCACCAATACCTCTATCAAATTCGCTTGGTACTTTTATTGGGCATTTAGTTGTACATAATCCACATCCAGTACATTTACTTTCATCAATATATCGCGGATTTTTTCTAATTTTAACTTTATAATCACCAGGAATACCACTGAATTCTACAACATCACTATAGGTAAATAAAGTTATATTTGGATGTTTTGACGCATTTACCATAATAGGGGCTAGTACTCATATCCCACAATCATCTGTTGGGTAAATTCTATCCAACTGTGCCATTTTTCCTCCAATAGTTGCTTCTTTTTCAACAAGATATACATTTATCCCTTGATTTGCTAAATCCAAAGCAGCATTCATCCCAGCAATTCCAGCGCCTATAACTAAAACTGCTTTTTCTACAGGTATTTCTTTGCGAGGAATTGATTCTAATTCACGTGCACGATTTATTCCTGCTAAAACTAATCTTATTGCCTTTTCTGTAGCATTTTCTCTATCTTTAGCATGGACAAAAGAGCAATGTTCACGTAGATTAACCATTTGGAAATAATATGGACTTAACCCTGCCTCGACTAGAACTGCTCTATATGTTGGTTCATGTATTTTTGGCGTACAAGCCGCGACTACTACTCTGTTTAGGTCTAATTCTAAAATGTCATTTTTAATAGTATTCTGGCCAGGATCACTGCAAGTAAAATCATTAACTCGGGCAATAATTACATTAGGTAAATGTTCAACGTAATCTCGTACTTTATCACAATCAACAGCAGCCCCAATGTTCACTCCTCATCTACATACGTAAACTCCAATTCTTAATTCATCCATGGTCTGTTTTTCAGACAAGTATTACACCTTTTTGTAAGAGATCACCATTGTTTTTATAAATATTCAAAATTTTATCTTAAATCTTAATGGTTTGTGAAATTAATGAAATAATTTATTTTTTCTGATTGGATTACATAATACAAATGGTCAATGAATTTACATTTGAAAACTCAGTAAAAGAAAAAGAATGTCTTGTCAAATTTTTTATTGAAAAATTAATTAATAGATAATATGTCAGAGAGAGAAGAACAAAAGAAAGAAGCATTCGCTAAGGAGTTTATGATAGAAGAAGGTTTAAAAGGAAAGGCAAGAAGAATCAAAATAATGAAGATTATTGATATGGTGGGTTATGATAAACGGAAGATTAAAACAGCATTAGCCCGCTCTACTATAGCTGATAGGATTCAGCATGAATAATTCCAATTTTTATATAAATATTTTTGAATCAACTTCACATTTTAATAAAATGATAATTTTATAAATCTAACAATAAATTGATATTTCCAAGATAATTAAAGGAGCTAAACATTGCTTGATATTGAACTGTTCAGAAAGAATCTCGATGAAATAATCGAGTCGGAGAAAAAGAGGTTCAAAGATCCATTAAAGGCTAGGAGAGTTTTAGAATATGATGAAAAGTGGAGGGCTGTTCTACAAGAGTTAGAAGATTTAAGAAAAAAAAGAAATGAGATTTCAATTAAAATTGGAGAATTTAAAAAATTAAAAGATGCTAAGAGCGCTGAAGAAGCAATAAAGAATTCAAAAGAAATTAAAGAAAAAATTGACGAATTAGAAAAATTAAGATTAGAATATTTAGAACAGCGAGATAAATACCGGTATATGGTAGGCAATATCTTACATGAATCCGTTCCTATTGGCGAAACTGAAGAAGATAATGAAATTGTGAGAACTGTAGGAAACATACCAAAATTCGACTTTAAACCACTTTCTCATGTTGATTTAATCTTAAAAATTGATGGAGTAGATACAAAAAAAGCTTCAGAAATAGCAGGCTCAAGATTTTATTATTTAAAAGGAGATTTGGTACTTCTTAATTTAGCGCTCATTAAATTCGCATTAGAAAAATTAATAAGTAAGAATTACATCCCAATGTGGACTCCTTTCTTTACTAAGCATGAAGTGATGAAAGCTGCAGCAGAGTTAGCAGATTTTGAGAAGCAATTATATAAAATTCAGGATGAGGATTTATATATGATTGCGACATCTGAACAAACATTGGCTGCTTATCATTACAATGAAATAATCGAGCCTGAAACCTTACCTCTTAAATATGTAGGCATTTCTTCATGTTTTAGAAGAGAAGCAGGATCTCATGGGAAAGACACCTTAGGAATATTTAGAGTTCATAGATTTGAAAAAGTTGAGCAATTTATATTTTGTAGACCCACAGATTCATGGAAATATTTTGAAGAATTAATCAGAAATGCAGAAGAACTTTATAAAGACTTGGAAATACCATACAGAATAGGAAATGTCGCTTCTGGAGAACTAAATGACAACGCGGCGAAAAAGTATGACTTGGAAGCATGGTTCCCAGCTTCAAAAACCTATCGTGAATTGGTATCATGCAGTAATTGTTTAGATTATCAAGCAAGGAAATTAAAAATTCGGATGGGGAGAGTTGGGGCGCAAGAGGAAAAAGAAGTTTTACATACCTTAAACTCAACAGCAATAGCAACTGAACGTACCATTTGTTGTATCCTTGAAAATTATCAAAAAAAGGACTATTCAATAACAATTCCAGACGTCCTTCGTGAATATATGAATGATAGAAAGATTATTAAAGCAATAAAATAAATCCTATTAGAATGTATTATGATTGAAGAAGATTTAGAACATTTTGAAGAATTTTATAAAGAAAAACTTAATTCTCAATTTTTTAAAATAAAGAGGGCTACAAAAAAGTTAATAGTTGAGATTAAAGAGAACTTAATAGAAATAAAAGTATGCTTAGATCATTTTTTAGAGACAGGGAAGGAAAAAATTGACCAAAAAGCTCAGAGATCATTGTATTTTTTCTCTGATCGAATTAGAAAAGAGATTGATGAAATTGAAACCCCTGAAGAGGAATTAAATTATGATAATATTATGGATTTATTAAATTCGATTAAGAAGCTTTTCACAAGTATTAATGAAATCGCTAGAAAATCTTTACCAAAGTTTCATAAAGAAGTACAAGCAGAAATAAAGGAATTAAACTATATTACTCGCAAACTTGGGAAAAAACAAGCAGTTTTAGATGAATTCATGAGAAAAAAATATACTGATGTTAAGGAAGCAGAATACATGCTTAAAAAATTACCAAAGCTAATTCATCTTAAAGAAAATATAGAGCATGCTAAAGTAGATTTGGATAATTTTGAAAACGAATTAGAGAACCGAAAGCAACAGCAATCAGATTTAAATTCACAATTAATAGAACTCGAGAAAAGCGAAATGTTTAGGGAATTAGAAATTGAAAGAGATAAACTATTTCAATTGCAGTTAAAAATTAATGATGAGATTGGTTTCAAAAAGGCTTTGAAAAAATTAAAATTCGAATTAGAAAAAGAGACAATTCATATACCAAATATTGATCTGAATTACATTAGAGATTTTCTCAAAAATCCAATTAAAGTGTTAACTAATGAACGAAAGGATTTGCCAAGATTTACTAGTTTAATGGTTCAACTAAGACATGCTCTTGAAGAAAACAAATTAAATCTTAAAACTGAAACCAAACAAAAAACAATTGAACATATAAATGCTATCTTCGATGAGAAAAAATTACAAACAAATATTGAAAAATATATTCAAATTAAGGATGGTATTAAAGAAATAGAAAAAAATATTCAAGAAGCAGGATTAGCTCAAAAACTAGAGGATTTGAAAAATCAAATTTCATCGAATACTGTAAAATTAGAACATATTGAAACAGATTATAATAGAAAAAACAGAGATTATACCGGATATCTAAACATGCTTAAGACAGAGAGAGAAGAATTCCAAAACTCTATTGAAGAGATCATTAAGGAGAAAGTAAAAATAAATATCACTTTTTCTTTTTAAAACTTTAATCTCCTTGTGTTATTTCAAAAGTTCGATTATCATTTGCACATTTCTTTTTAAGTGTTAATCTTAAGTTATTTTTCAAAAATTGAAATACACTTGAATGTATTAAATTAAAGATCTTTAGGTATTCATAAGCCAAAATTAAATCTTGTTTTATATCAATATCAAATCCTGCTCTAAAAGAATCGTATATAGCGATTTGGTCTATTCCTTTTTTAGTAGCATTGTTGAGTAAGGCAACCAAAGAGGGTGTATTAGGATCTGAAAAATATGACGAAATTATTTTAGGTGGATTCCTCCCAAGTACAGAAATACCTGCAGAATGGATAGCTGGACATACAACTAGCTGATTCTTTATTGTAAGATTATTAATTTCATTAAAATTTTGGGCAGAAATTAAAATTAAATCCAAAAATGAAAGGATGGTTTGTTTAGCGTCAAATCTATCAACTGCAATCCAATTTAATTCTTCAATAACTTTATCAAAGGATTTGGGAGATGTCTCTAACTCTTCTTTTATCCCTATTAAATTATATTCTCTGGCAATATCTAATATTTCGGAACTATTGCAATAAACTATTTTTTGATCAAAACAAGTTACTTCTGTTAAAGTTTTTCCAAGATCTTTCAACATTGCAATTGTTAATTCCCTAAGTTGTTCTTTTGAGAAACAATCTCTGAGACGTGATTTTGTTTTTGATAATGGTGCAATGGGAATTAGTAAAATACTCATAATATTTGCTTATATAATCTCTAAACAAAAATAAAATGCAAGTATTAAAGTCAAAAATAAATTTTAATATTTAAGCTTATTCGGAATTTATTTAAATGTATTTAAAATCTGAATCGACAAACTTTCGAAGGCTTCATCCACATTCTCATTCAATTTTGCAGATGTTTCAAAATATTTCACACCTAATTCATTTAGCTTGTTTTCGATTATCTCTTTATTAATCTCGCTTTTTAAGTCTGTTTTATTTCCAACTATTATATATGGGATATCTCCACTTAATTCCTTTAATTTTGAAATCCAAAAATCTATATTTTCAAAAGAAGAGATTTTATCTAAACTAAAAATAACCATGGCTCCAACAGCCTGGACAAAATAATACTCATTAGCCCAAAGTTTATCAGTTTGACCCCCAATATCCCAAAAGTAGAGCTTAAATCCCTTTTGTTTAATATCTTTCTTTAATTTAGGATTTTTTATGTCTAATTTTTCAATCACTCTATTTAAATCAATTTCTTTTATTAAAAAATTCGCCCCTATTGTTTGATGATATTCTTCACTAAATTGATCATCAACATATCGCGCTAATAAACTAGTTTTGCCAACTCCAGCATCTCCGCAAAGAATTACTTTACCACGGTAAGACATTTCTTTACAAGACCCTCTAATTTTTGAATAGAACTTTTAATAATTTGTTTTTGACTTTAAATATACAATTTTTTTAATAATTTTTTATTGATTAAATTAAGCAATTTGATCGGGAAATGTAGCTTTTTTAGGTGTTAATTTAATTGATTTACACTCACTTGTAATGAAATGTTTAAACAGATGTTCATATCCTACAATCTGTTTTGGAGTACCATTTTCTAACCACAGTCCTGAGGTATATTCTGGTGCTTCTCTTACGCTATCCAATGTTGTAAGCAGAAATTGATTATCAGTTATCAATAATCCAAAAGGGATAACACTATCTCCTTCAATTGAATGAATGGTTATCGATATTTTTAATAATTTTTTGATTTCTTCTTTTAAAATTTCATTGTATTTTAGAGCAATGACAATTTGAATATCTGAAGAGAATTTTTTATCCCAAAGTTCCTTTAATACCCAATCATATCCTCCTAATTCTTGCATAAGCAAGTCAGGGGTAATAATGAAAAAAATTCTATTTTTAGCCGTACCAATTAATTCTTTAATCTTTTTTCGAATTTTTTCCCTGGAATTTATTGACCAAACCCTTGGTTCCGATTCCTCTTTATTTATTTCCATTTCACCAATGATCTTTTCTAATGATAGGGTTTCTTCAATTTTTTCCTTGTATTCGTCTCGAATTACCTTAAAGATTCTTTCTATCGGTATGACCTGATAATTCGCACCCCTTTTAATTGGTTCTTTTTGAATAAAGCCTTTCTCAATTAATCTGTTTAATGAATCATAAACTCTTGCTCGATCTACGCCTGATTGTTTTGCTATATCTGCTGGGCTTAAGATCCTGAACTTACATAAAGTAAGCAATACTTTTGAATCATTTTTCGTAAATCCCAATGATTGAAGTGCTTTTTCTATTTCTGATTCATTCAATGTTTTCGCATCTGATATTGATGATTTAATACTTTTGATCAAATCGTTTCTCTATAATACACTAATCAAAGTATTAATATTTTAATGTTTAGATTTGGAAAAACCATAATACCATAAGAATCAAAATTTCAAGAATTTGTTATTTTATATTAAAAACTTATGAATTGGTTAAAAAACGAAAGAGTTGATAGATCAAATTATAAAATAGATTTAAATAATTATTTTTGCCATAAAGATAAAAATCTAAGAAATTTAGAGTTCAAGCTTTTAGGGGATGAAGTATTCTATTATTCAAAATAATAAATTCGCCAAAAAATTAAAAAAATTTAATAAATGATTAATAAATTATAGGAGATATATTGGATCATTAATAAAAGTAAAACTTTAAAAAATTAAGCGACCAAGACGTTATCTAAGAAAAATTAAAATTTTATTTTGTCGGAAAAATTAATTTCACATTAATAAAACGATCTCATTTTCGAATTAATATGATCTCTTGAAAACAATCTCGTTTTTAAGTCAATATGATCTCTTACGTTCATAAAAATATTGTTTCGAATCATAACATTTATATAATAGAAATGTGTAGTTATACATAATTAACTTTAAAAAAATAAACTAAGACCAATAAATAGTGGAGGAATAATCATGGCTAAAAAGAAAGCACCCGCAAAGAAGAAATCTGAAGGATATATAGCCAAGGCACCTATTAGAAGATTGATGAAAAAGGAAGGAGCAGATTTGGTAGCCGCTGAAGCACTCGACAAATTAATTGATTTCCTTGAAAAAAGTGCTGCTGACGCTACAAAAAACGCAATTAAAGTTTGCAAAGCTGACAAGCGCAAACGAGTAACTGCTGCTGATATTCGCGCTGCTACAAGGTAAAAAGCTTCAGATTTTTATATTTAATGTAATATTTTTTTTTTCTTTTTTATTCGTTTAGAAATTCTCAAAGAATTCCTTATTTAAATATTTTTGAATATTATTCACTAATTTCTTTTTAACCGCATCTAATCCTTCAGGCAATACTCTTGTTTTCCCTATAATATCTATAAATCCAAGTTCAGATCCATATCTCGGAACTATGTGAAAATGTAAATGTTCAATACTACCTCCTGCATCTCTACCTTGATTTATTCCAATATTATAACCTTTAGGATTATACAAATCATTTAATAACAGTTGTATTCCCTGAATTACTCTATTGATATGGAGTATTTCTTGTTTTGTAAGTGCCAGAAATTTTGTTATATGTCTTTTTGTAACAATCATTAAATGGGCAGGATTATATGGATATAGATTCAAAACAATAAAGCATAAATTATCCTCATAAATTTTTAGGGAAGTGACTTTTTCGTCATTATCTCGTACAGCACATAGTATGCACTCTACGTTTGGTCTTGCTTTTCCTTGGACATAATCTAATTTTCCCAATGCTTGTAGCCATTTTTCAAAAATTATTGTCACCCTTTAGTTTAAAATTAGAATTATGAATAGAGAGAAAAATCAGAGTTAGAAGTGAATTCTTTGGATTTTATTAGGTCTTCTGGTTTTATTTTACCAGCACAGTACTCTCCCAAAATTATATTACTATAAGTAGCACAGTTAAATACCTTTCGAACACTTTTGAAAAAGGAATTTTTGGAAATAAAACCATCTTTATTTAAAAATATTTGATCACTTATTTCATATCTATAATTTTTAATATCTATTCGATAGAAAACATCTTTTAAAAGAAAGGATTTTCTTAAATCCATGAAATAGTTAAACTTTTTTCGATTTTCTAAAGAATTTAAAGCCTTTATATGCGGGTCTGAAATTTGAATTCCTAGGCTAATAATTAATAAGTTTTTATTTTTAGGTCGAATAAC
>JBHLKB010000099.1:0-8082 GCA_048887205.1 Candidatus Hodarchaeota archaeon | reverse complement strand
TCCTCGGTATAGAATATTCCATTAAAGTAATAAGGGCCAGTACCTGAGTCAAAACTACTGAAAACTTCTCTTTCTAGAGATCCAAGCGTATAATTAGCAGTAATATTATATCTACGATTTTCCAAATTTTGAAATCTAACTCTTCCATTAGAATCAGAGATCCCATATGCAAGCTGATAACCAGGTGAACCTTTAGGAAGAGTGCTATCTACAAGCATTACTTCAACATTTGGGACAATTCTGCCATCAATATCTCTAGTAATAATTGTAGCTGTAGAGTTAATATATTGTAGTTCATTTAGACTAGTTGAAAAATCTGTATAATTAAACCTTACATCATCAAGCTGGAAAAATCCAGATCGATATCTATTTTCTGTACCCCATACTCCAAGTTCTAAAAATATCGTATCACCTTCGAATTTACTTATTGTAAAGTTGAGTGGAGCAGTTAAATCCCCATCCACAGAACTTTCTGAATATGTATCGTTTGTAACAGATTTTGCCCAGTTTCTTACTTTTGTAGCATGTTGCCATTGACCCTGTTTAGTACCACCGCCAGTAAAAAATGCTCTTCCGCCCCAAATTTCTACATAATTTTCATAAGTACCTGGGGTTCCAATATCGGTGTGAGAGTCTGGATCAGAGCCATAATTATCACATAGTCTAATATAATATCCGTCATCATCTATAGGAGTATTAGTGACAAATCCCCAGGTTCTTGGATTGCGATATAGATGTAAATCTATACCAGCTCCATGAACTATTGGGATAGTAAAGGGATAAGAAAAAAAAGCCCCAGCATAACTATTGTATACATCTGAAAAACCTAAAACATCCCTATTAGCACCAAATTTATATGCATTATCCCCTTGATAAACTCGTTCAGCCTGAGAAGCAGAACTTGCATCTACTAATTTATTACAAAATTCAACGCCATATGTGTTTTCATCTGTGACCCCTGGGTTAGGTTCTCCATGAATATTATCTATGGGATCATGAGAGAATGTCCATCCATAAGGATCGAAATAATTCGAATAATTATTTTCTAATTCAAAATCACCATTTTTGATCCATCCAAAACTCTCAGAGGGATCAATGGCTTCTGCATTTAAAGCATCTTCATTTCCAAAATACATGTATGTGTCTGTTTCAATATCATCACCAACTATAGTATCATTAATATTTGTATCAAACCAAACAGTTGCCAAATCAGTTGTAGGATAATCTTTTTTTACATAATATTTACGCAAGGTATCATTTTCAACAATTCTTATATCATCGAGGCTAGATTGAATATTCTGACCCAAATTTTTATAATTAAAAACTACACTTACTCCATAATTTTCAAAATCATATGGATAAGGATTTGTTACATTAATCATCATTCTACATCTCCAAGAACTGTTCCACCAAGGATCATCGCCTAATAAACTTAATTTAAGATTTTCAAAATCACTATTCTCATTTTGATCTTCTCTTAAATTCTCTGTTATATTTGAAAAGTCAGAAAAATTTGTCAAAAAGGTTGGTAAAACACTTAACAATACAATAGTTAGAAGTAATGATACTTTTTTTACTCGGTTCTTAATTAGTTTTTCTCTGTTCATAAAATCATCTAATCAATTTATTAATTTTTAGAATAAATTTTTAACAATATTATAAGAATAGACAAATAAAATATTATGCATATAATCAAATTTATATGTGAAAGATAAAGATTTGCATCAACATATCAATAAACTAAAATCTATAAATTACGTTTCCTTATTCAATAAAAGAAAGATTTTTCGCTTCTTTTGATGATTTGGATTATCTATTATGAAATCTCCCTTAAAATCTGTATTTTCTATAATTAGTTTACCAATAGCTTCCATTATTTCTTTATTTTTGGGATAAAATTGAATTATTATCTTGGATTCAGGTTTTAAAATCTCAAAAAAGGATTTAAACAAATTCTTTAACATATAATGCATTTTTGTATTATTTAAATCTCTATATATCCATTGTAAGGCAGAAATAGAAATAATAGCATCAAAAGTTTTTGGTTTAAAAGGAGGGAAACACATATCCGTGGCAATTGGATTTAATTCTTTTATATCATAATAATATAAGAATTCTGAAATAACATCAATAGCCACAGTATTATAACCTATTTCATTTAAATACATAGCAGTAAATCCTGGACCACTACCTGCGTCTAAGATTAGAGCATCTTTTTTTTTAAGATTTAAAAGTTCTAAAGCTCTGATTGTAATTTTTTCTTGTATTTTTATAATACTTTTTGAGGATGCATATTGTCTTAAAATTTCTCCTCTAAAGTAGTCTGAAACATTGGTATATATTTCTTCTGGTCTTTTCCTTTTAACATTAAAATTATAATTATCGTTCAAGTTTTATAGAATTAAAAAATTTCAATCAGCAAATCAACGCTTAAATTATATTTTCAACAATAAATCAAAAATTTTATTAAATTTTAAATATTTATAATTTCATTCAGCTAATATTCTCTATATTTTAATATATTAATTGTGATTTTTAGTGTCGGAAAAGGAAGAAAAACAAATAGTGAGAAAAGCTACACTAAATCTAAGAAGAAAGTATGGAAGAACTAAACAAATTAATATTGTAGAGAGGGACGCATTTATTCCAAAAGATCTTGAAAAAGAAATTAAAGAATCAATAATAAAAAGAAAAACTATTCTCGCTACTGATGTTGCATTAAAATATGATATTAGAGTATCTACGGCAAAGATACTTTTAAAGCAATACGAACAAGAAGGATTAATAAAATTACTTGATCCTGCATTAAAATTAAAAATTTATGTTCCTTCATCGAAATAAAAATCCCAAATTTTAAACTAGGAAATAGATTTATACTTAAAAGGTTTTAAGGTTTATAGGGAACTTTTTCTATTTTATGTTGGATAATTTATGAAGCAGATGTAGCCTAGCCCGGTACGGCGCCGGCCTCGAGTGTTTATACCTAACCAAGAAAGCCGGTGCGTGTAAGCGCTCGGGGGTTCGAATCCCTCCATCTGCGCTTTTTGGAATTATTTCAATTATTTTTTATATATATAATTTAGAAGTTGATATCCTACTTATATACAATTTTTAATATTATTGGATAATCTGTAAAATCAGATTCTCCATTTGAGGTTTTGCTGCTTCGATTTTATCTAAAACTGAAATAGTTTCTTCTAAATTTGTTTCATCTTCTTCAATAATGAATAATAAATAAAAGTCTAGATTACCAAAACTGAGAACTTCAATAACACCAGAAAACCTCTCACCACTTTCAAATTTATCAGAAAATTCCAATAGAGTTTTGTTTTCAGCAACAATACGTTTTTGCAATTCCAAATAAATTTCATAAATCTTTAATTTTTCTCTCAATTGGAGATGAGGCCTGTAATATTCACCAAGTGTTATTCCTTTAGAATCGAATAGAGCTATTAAAATAGAATCATAATTCTTACTTATCTCATTGAATAAATTAGAAACCATTTCCATCTTGTCAAAAAGCATTGATAAACCGCTTGAAAAAGCATCCATGACTGACTTAATATCGAAAATTGTTGTCTCAAAGAAAAAGATATTAAAATCGTTTGAATATCTTGTTAATGCTTGTTTTAAAGTGAGAATTCTCTTGTTTATTTCTACATCATCAACAAGTTGAGGATCAAATTTATGAAAAAGGATAGCTACCATAACGTCTTCTTGGTATTCTTTAAAAAACAATAAAACTTCATCTAAATAATCTATTGATTCAATATATCGATCATAATCCTGAGCATCTATAACATAAAAAATCAAATCTATTCCGCTTAAGAACTTTTCAGGATGTTTTAAATAATCTTCCCTATAAATTCTCTGTCCCCCAAAATCTAATCTTAAGAACTCCAAACCTAAAAACTTAAAGGTATCACGAGCAATTCTTCGTGTAGGCATTAATTTCGCTACTTCTTCTTCAAATCCGAAACGTTTAGTAATTACAGTTATAATACTTGTTTTACCAGCATTATCAAGGCCCATGAAACCTATTTTTCTCGTAATCTTATTCCACCAAGTTATAAATCGATATGACTTTTTTTAATTAACCCTTCTAAATTATTCAATATTAAAAACTATTAATAAATAATCGCATTTAGTAAAAAAAATATGATTATATTAATATTTAAGCTTAACGCTTAAGAAGGTATTTTTTTTAGCCTCCAGCAAGAGCATATGATAGATACAGTTCATCTCCATCCTTTAGGTTTGTTTTATAGTTTTTTAGATATTTAATATTTCGACCGTTTAATAAAATAAGAATTTGAGCATTGAATTCTTTCTTTTTGACATCAAATAATTCATCATCGAGCTTATCTCGATATTCACTTAAAAATTGCGATATTATATCTCCAACGGTTTTACCATTATAATCTATAGACTTTTGATTAATTCTAAGCTGGAAAATATTTAATAAGTTCAATCTTACTTTAGCCATAAAAATATCATTAAAATAATAGAATTCTCTTATAATATATTCAATTAACGTGTTTTGCTTATTTTTATTAAAAATATATTATTTTTAAGTTTATTTTTTATAGATACTAAGTTTGTCTCAGTTCTTTACAATAGTATTTTTTCCCAATTATATAAAAATAGTTATATTATAATTGCCAACTATTTTTACTTTACCAGTTTTCAAATTATGTTCCTTTAATACAACTTTGCCTTTTTTATAAATATTAATTTCAATAAAAGATTCATCAAAACGTTTGGGGTTTAGATTTCCACCATTAGAAAACACAGTATAATCAATTTTTAAATTGAATGCGATACTAGGTGAACTATTTAAGCACAGATCAATTTGTGAACGTGCAAATTGAGATAGTACATCTCCCGAGTCTATTAATTCGGTTCTCCATACACTTAAAGGAGTAGGAATTAAACTATGAAAACAACAAACTCCAAATATTTTTTGATGGCTAAGAGATAAAACTTTTTCTATAAAGGTGTTCAATCTTTTTCGACCGATAAATCCTTCAGGAGAATCCCGGGTTGTCGAATTTAATCCTTGAAAATACAGCTTTTCATTTTCATATAAAGGATCAAATTCACCAAAACATTGTTTCCAATATTTCCAAGCAGGTGGTACCGAATCTGTATATCCAGGTACGATTAAATAAGGATATTTTAATTTAGTTATTTTATTTTTTGCTATTCTGAATTCTTCCTTATAGCTATTTTGAGTTACATTTCCAGTATGTACAACCAAATCTATATCCTTAATCGCATTTATTTTATCAATAGCAATATCAAGATTTGTTCTCTCATTTTCCGATTGCTCAGTAATTAAAGAATGTGATAATTGTATAAACTTACATAATGGTTTTTGATCTTTTTCTAGTTCTAAAGGAAGATAATAATTAACTTGACGGTGAATTTTACGTTTAGAATTTGAATCTAATATAGGAATTATCTTAAAAGTGATATTATTTTCTTCAATATCGATAATTGAATAAGTAAATAGATCCCTATATCGTGTTTTATTACAAGAAAATGTCCCTGAATTAAAAATAAATAAATCTTTTTCACTACTGCTCACAGTATATAAATTTGATGTGTGCCTATGACCATTCAAAACTAAATCTGCTTTCGCTTCTAAAAGCATTTTAAGCATATCTCCTGAATCATCAATGGCAGATCTCTCTTTCCCAGTATTTGGAATAGGGATGAGCTGATGATGAAAACAAACTACCTTAAATTTATTTTCTCTTTCTTGTAATTCCAATCTCTTTTTAACAGCTTCGATTATATTGTGATGTATTATTCCACCAGGTAAGTCTGGTTTAGTACTATCTATTCCAATTACATATAATTCATCATCCTCGTATTCATAATGTCTTCTCCCAATCATTTCTTCAAAAAGTAAATACCCAACATTCATCGCATCATGATTTCCAATTATTATCATTAATGGACATTTAGATCTAGGCTTAAATTTTTTAAATTGCTCCATAGCATACTCATATTCTAAAAGAGTACCAGTGTGGGTAATATCTCCAAGGTGTAAATAAAGATCAACGTCTTTTATCTTATTTATCTTTTCCATACCCAAATTATATACATGAAGATTAAAAGGACCTCGAGAGCGAGTAATATGAGTATCAGATATGATTACAAATCTCTTTTTGGAAGGTTTCTTTTGATTATATTTTAATTTCATACTTTTTTCAGATGCCATTTTGATCTAAATCTCTTTTAATTTTGCCGGATGGCCTATATATATTGAGTTTTCTTTTAATACTTGATTAAAATTTGTATATGAGTGAGCAGATAATTTTGAATTGCGCTTAATATGAGTTCCCGGTAATAATACGCATTTAGCTCCGATTAAAACATTATCTTCTATAATAATTTTCTTTAAAATAAACTTTTCTTGTTCAATTCCAAAACTTAAAAGAGTGCTTCCCATTCCAATAATAACATTTTTGCCTATTGAAACGAATTCAGAAGAGATCCAGCTATTATCATATATTCCCTTCTTTCCAATTTTTACTCCAAAAAAACGTAATGTGAAACGATTCTTAAACCATGGAAATGGATTCGAAGCGTTAATAAAAAGAGGCCATTTTTTGACGATATTTCTCAAATTCCAGTAAATATAATTCTTATCTTTTAAATCTCTGTTAAAAATTCCTTCTTTGGGTGGAAATATTAGTTTTATTATAGTTAAAAATAAAACAGAAATTAATATGGCACTTAACTGCAATAAATAAAGTAATATTACAATATTGAAAGGTATTAGAATAAAAAAAAGTAAATAAAAACCATCTTTCCATAAAAGTACAAGATAAATATATTCAAATATAATACATGGAAAAAAGCTAAAGATGATAATGATAAAAAAAAGAATAATATATTTGTTTCGAACTCTCTCATCTATTGGAGTTGGAGAATCACCTTTTAAACTTGCTGGTTGAAACATTTTTAATTCTTCCCTTCATCATTACTTTTTTCAATAAAATTAGTGCCCTCAATCGTATTACTTTTAATTTGTTCTGCCTTTTTTTGAGATTCTTCTACTGATTGGATAGGAAATGTCATACTAACCGGTGTTCCTACATGAATCAAATCACTTTCTAATACTTGTTCTGGCCAAGTATAACTATTTGCTCCTAGAATAGCTCCATCTTTGAGTAAAGTTCCAGGAGTGATTATTGTTTGGGGGCCAATAATACAAGTTCTACCTACTTTCACCTTCTTAATAACAATTTTATCTTGATAGATTAGATGAGAAAAAATGCAAATATTAAGTGAGGTCATAGTATAATCTCCAATATCCACAAACTCCGGATCTATATATCCTTCATAAGCAACTACATTTCTACCTATATGAACCCCTAGAAATCGATAAACAAATATATCTGACCAAGGTAAGGGTAAAGATCTCGCTAACCAGATTGGAAAATAAGCCGTCCAAAATCTTCGATGAGTATATTTCCATTCTTTACTCCCCCTTTCAAATACTCCCTCATTTGGAGGGTACATTTTATTTAAAATTTTAAAAATTATAGTCGAAAATAATATAATGGAGAAGGAAAATAACAGGAGATTCCCATAGATATTTAATGGCAGCAATAACCATTCCCACCACTGACCAATTAATATGAAAGTTAAGAATCTTTTTCCTGTTAGAAGATAATAAAGATCATTGTAAAACCAGAGATTAATTAAAAGTACAATTATAAAACCAATAAACAATTGTAAAAGGATAATTAGTGTAAATGGAGTTTTATATACACCTGAAGTGGAAATGTATTCGATTTTGAATTGTGTATCTTCTCTATTTCTCATCGAGTTATTCAAATTTCAATAATGATTTCCTTATATTATATTATAATTTTGAAAATAATTAAATTATAATAATTAATTTTAGCAATAGAATTCTAAAAGTAAAAATAATTAAAAACTTAATACACTATGATTTATATATTATTAACAAATTTAATTCATAAAATCATTTCAAAAATTATAATTATTTGAATAAGGTGAAAGTGAAATTTCAATCGACTGGGCAAAAGCCGAAGAAAAACC
>JBHLKB010000098.1:0-8128 GCA_048887205.1 Candidatus Hodarchaeota archaeon | reverse complement strand
TGTTAGTGTTAAAAACGCCATACTCATGACTTTAAGGTGCAATGGTCCATCAATGGGATAGAATTTTTTGGCTTCAACATCAACTCGAGGTTTAAGCTCTGGATTAACCCCTAACATTTTTATAACGTTTGGTCCCGTAATATCGACATCAAGAATTCCAACTCTCAATCCTACGCTAGCTAAACTCATAGCGAGGTTTATTGCAACTGTTGTTTTCCCAACTCCTCCTTTACCTGAAATTATCACAAGCTTATGTTTTATTTTTTCCATATTTTTAGTAATGTTTTTAGTACGCTCATCTATCATCATTTCTTTTAAATTTATATCTGGAATCTCTTCTTCTGACATGTTTTATACTCACAATTTTTAAATAATTAAATCTTAAACTATTAATTATTAATTATTTGAAACATTGGAGATTCTATATTACTTTTGTTAATAATTTATGAAATTTTTATAATTTTTAATTATAATTATAACTCCTAGTATGAGTAATTTATAATAAATAAACTAAAGAAATTAATAAATCTCTAAATATTATTCATTACTGGAACGTGAAGAAAATATAAAATTCGTAGGTGTTGTTGAATTCCAGTAAGTAATTTCATGGAGCTTTACAAATATTTACCCAAGACTAATTGTAAAGAGTGTGGAAAACCTACTTGTATGGCTTTTGCATTAGATCTATTACAAGGAAAGGTAAAAATTGATGATTGTACCCCTCTTTTAGAGCCTAAATACAAAAAAAATTATGATAGTTTAAAGGAATTGTTAGGGACAGAAGAGGGAAAGGAAAAAGAATTGAGAATCGATGTGGACGACGATTTATGTGATGGGTGTGGTATTTGTGTGACTGTATGTCCTGTAAACGCCAGATATTGTCCTCCAACTTTGAGTGGTAAAGCACCAGATTATCCTCCGGAGAAGCATCAATTATTTCAAGTTAAAAGCGGTAAATGTGAATTGTTAAATTTAAAGTACTGTCGAAGAATAGAAGCAGAAGGGAGAGAAAGAGAGTGTCGAGTTTGTGAGACATATTGTCCACGAGATGCAGTTAAAATTGATTATGTATAATTATTAACTTATTTTTTTAAAAAAGTGCAAGTAAAAATGGTTAGTAAACGTGTCACCTGTTCGGGATGCTCGCTCTTATGTGATGATATTATTATTAGAAGTGATGGGTTGTATATTGATGAAGTTATTGGAGCATGTTTGAAAGGAAAAGAAAGATTTGATCAAGTAACAGCTAAAAATAGAATTTTAAGTCCTCTCATTCGAAAAAATGGTAAATTAGAAAAAGTATCATTTGATGAGGCTTTAAAAAAAACTACAGAGATTATAAAGAAATCTTCCAAACCACTTCTATATGGCTTTTCAACGGTGAGTTGTGAAGCTCAATTGAAAGGACTCGAGCTAGCAGAAATTATTAATGGTTTTATAGATTCTAATTCTATTATTTGTCAAGGACAAGTTTTAAATACATCAAAAGAGACTGGAATCACGTTGACCACCATTGCAGAAATTATTAATAAAGCGGATTTACTAATTTTATGGGGAGCGAATGCTGCTGAGTCAATACCTCGTCTTTTAAATAAAACACTTTTTTCACGCGGCAAGTTTAGAATGACTGGACGAGAAATCAAAACTCTAGTAGTGATAGATCCGGTTAAAACAGCCTCTTTTGGTGTTATGGGAGTACGAGATGTAGCACTCCAAATTGAAACAGGTAAAGACATCGAATTAATTCGTGTTTTAAAAGAAGAATGCTGTGTAGCAGATAGTATTCCAAGTAAGAGTGTTGCCGGTATCGATAAAGACGATCTAAAAAGATTATTAATTCAGTTAACTGGTGCTGAAAATGGAGTAATCTTTGTTGGTCAGGGGCTTTTAAGACCTCAAAGTGGGGAAAATGTTATAAAGGAATTACTTGAGTTAGTGCAATTAATTAATGTAAAGCAACAAAAGGGGCGGATCTCTGTCATCATGTTAGGTGGGCATTATAATATGGTAGGATTTGACCATGTTGCTTTATCAATTTACGGTAAAAATCATAGTTTACAATTTTCAAATAACCAATTAGTTGAAACCTCTGATACAATAGTTTCAAAAATAAAAAATGAAGATTTTGATTGCTCTATTATTGTAGGAACTGATCCGATTTCCCATTTCCCTCATCAACTAAGTAAGAAATTAATGGCGAAACCTCTAATTCTTATTGATAATAAGCAATCTGCAACATCACACGTGGCAAATGTAATAATTCCTTCAACATTAACAGGAATTGAGAGCACGGGGCTAGCATATCGCTTAGATCATGTCCCTATAGAATTAGAGATAATTGTAAATGCCCCAAATAATATTTTTTCAGATGAGGAATTACTTAATAAACTTGTTGAAAAATTAAGGGAGGATTGAAATTATGGAGATGTTATTGAATACGGTAAGAATGGTAGATTATGATCAAATGAGAGAATATACTTTTGGAGATGATATTTCTCTCAAAGAAAATCTGGCAATTGGATTAATTAATCCAGAAGATTTCAAAAACCTCAATTTAACATCAAGTTTAAATTTAAAATTAACAAGTATTTATGGAACTGTAGTAATCTGTCCAAAACAAGACGAAAACATTCCTAAAGGAACGATAACTTTACCAATATCCATTTGGGCAAATCAGATCACTGGAGTTGAAAATAATGAACTGGTGTACAAGAATATAAATGTCAATGTCGAAGCTACAAGAGATACTATACTGAATATTAAAGACATATTGAATTCTATTAGTGAATAAAACTAAGAGGATTACAAAAGATGGACAGACTAATTATAAAAAACGGTTTAGTGTTCGATCCTATTAATAAGATAGAAGGTGAAATCAAAGATATCTTAATTGAATCTGGGAAAATTGTTGAGAAATTTAGTAGTGAAACGGACGTTAAAGAAATTGATGCAAAAGGTAAAACAGTTATTCCTTCAGCTATAGATCTGCATACCCATATTGCTTCTCAACAAGTTAATTGGGTAAGATTATTAGGTGTAAACAATAAGAATTTTAAAGAAATTTGGCAAGGATTAACTTTAAGGAATATAGCTAAAAATTACATTTCTAACGGTTATACCTTTATTCTGGAAGCTAATGTCTTTCCATCTTTAGCGAAGGAAACAATATTTAACTTCAAACAATTGCCAGTACTCGATAAGGCTATGCTATTAAATATCAGTAATTTATGGCCTCTGGAACTTGAATTTCAGAGAGGAAAAACTGATGATATGGCAGTCTTTCTGTCGGATCTTTTGTCGAAAACATATGGATTTGGATTCAAAGTCTACAATCCTTTTGAAAATGAAGCGTGGAATTTTAAAGAGTTAAGAGATAACATTTCACAAACGGGAAGATTATATAATTTCTCAGCATTGGATGTGTATGAGAATGCTACAAATTGCATTGAAAAGCTTGGATTACCTCATTCGGTTCATGCTCACATTGAAGGTTATGAGAGTGAAATAGGAAGGAATAATCTTCTTACTATTTTAGAAAGGATAAAATCACTTAATTTAAAAGTGAATCAAAAAGCGGATGTAGAAATAAAGAGAGAGCAAATTTTTCATATTGCTCATGCGAATTCTTATAATTATGATGGAGAAAATAAAGAATTACTTAATTTTTTAAATGAAAATCACAATTTTGATTTTGATCTCGGTTTCGTTGGATTCAATAAGGTAAATCCTCTAATAACATCAGATAGAAGACTCATTAGTAGCATGTTAACAGATGACATTCTTGAAAATCAACATAAATTGATAAGCTCCGCTGTAGAGTTTGAAGGGGATTTCTTTGTTTCAATGAGAAGCTTTGAAAAAAGCAATTATCAGGATTGTGTATTATGGGCAAATGCTCTCGATTTAGCTTTAAATACAAAAAATAAACTACAAGTTAGTTTAACTCTGAATTTTCCGAATTATGCGAATGTCATTGATATTCCTGAGATTGCAACTTGGTTAATAAGTAAAGAAGCTCGAGATAATTTTATGAAAGATATGAACAACGATTTCATAAGAAAAAATTCTATTAAAGATAATGAAAAAGTTTTAAATTTCTCTGAATTCGTCACTATAACAAGAACCAGTCCTGCAAAATCTATTGGGTTAGGAAGTATTAAAGGAAATCTTGGTATTGGAGCTGATGGAGATATTAATATCTTAGATCTTGATGTGAGTGAAATTGATATTTCGAAGAATCATCAAAATTTAAAGCAAGCATTATCAGATATAGAATTGGTTATTAAATCAGGTGAAATTATGAAAAAGGAAGGAAATGTTGATTTAAATCATCAAGGTTCGATTTTCTGGGATAGTGGTAAAATTGATATTGAAGGAAAAGAATTAGTAATAGAAATAAAGAAGGATTTTTTTCAAAAATATTCGTCAATGTTTTACGATTCACTAAAAATATCAATTAATGAGGAATTTTTAAGGAAAATTGAGTAAAAATTTTACTTAAGTTCCCGCAAAAAATTGGTGTAAGAATATCATAGACAAAAAAAATAAGAAATTAATTAATTTAAAACGTTTATTTATTACTTAAACCTAAGTAATGTTGTTAATTATAAGATGATTTTATTTTACAATCCTCTATTTATTCTGGCTCGAAAATTATAACATCGTGAATTGTCCGGAGAAATCTGTTTCTAGTCCATTTATCAAATTTACCAATTTCTTTTACTTTTTCTCCATAAAACTCATGCCATTTTGCATGATTTCTCCACTTTTCTAATACAGTCCAATTGTCCAGCTCATACCACACTTCAAAATCGTAATCTGCAGTCCCATTAACTATCAAATAAGCACCAAGGTATTTAGCTCCATCAGGAAGAGCTTCTTTCAATTTCTGTATGTTTCCTTCCTTATTAAACCAGTCTTGCCAAAGGTTGGCTTTAAATTCCTTAAAACGACCATAATTTACCATAATCATTTTTATGACCTCAATGTAAATACATTTTTGTTTGAATTTTTATAAGTCTTCCTTTTCATTTTTTATAAATTTTTTTATTATTGCTAAAATTGTACGTAGTGCTATTAATGTATACTGAAGATGTAAATTTTAGGAAATGAAAGATTAAGCTTGTTCAAAAAAATAAATTAATAATAATTTTCAAGATTTTTCAAACCTTCTCAAAATAGAAAGAAAATAGAATAAAAAGGATTTTAATAATTTAATCCTTTAAGCATTTGCACAGTCGTATACATATTCTTTCCCCCTTTTCTTAGATAATTCATAGCTTCTTCGATTCCTTCAACGGTCAAATCAAACATTGGGATAATACTAGATATAATTTTTCGAGTCCAAGGAGCCCATTCCGGTCTTATTAGTTCAGGATTTAACCATACTACTCCATTTTTAAAATGGTTTGCTAATTCTTTAATATAATATATTCCTGGTAATTCATTTCGATGATAATAATATATTGATCCATATTTTTCCGTCAGTTCCCAACTTGCCATCGCTGCATCTCCAACAATGACTACTTTGTACTTACTATCATATTTTTTCAGAAATTCGGTAAATTCAATTGCTTCTTCTGGGTTTCTTCGGGCGTTGAAATAAAGTGATTCATATATACAATTGTGGAAATAAAAATATTTAAATTCGCGCCAGTGCGACATATTATTAGCAGCTGAGAATAGTAAATTAACCAAATGAGCATAAGGTGTCATACTCCCCCCTACATCCATTAAAAGAATTATTCTAACATTATTTTTCCTTTTCTTATCAAAAACAATTTCAATATCTCCACAGTTTTTCGCAGTCTTATCAATAGTCTTATCCAGATCTAATTCATCTTTTTTTCCGATCTCTTCTAGTTTCTTGAGTCTTTTTAGCGCTACCTTGATTTGTCTTGTATCTAAAACAATATCTTTTCTATAGTCTTTAAAGATTCTTTTTTGCGCGATTTGAACCGCCATCCGCGCACCAGAGGAACCCCCAATTCTCATACCCATTGGATTTTGACCCCCGTGACCAAATGGTGAGGCTCCTTGAGTACCAATCCAGTGATCTCCTCCATGATGTTCTTCATCCTGTTTTTGCATTAATTCTTCGAAACGTTTTTGCATTTCCTCAAGATCAAAGAATTGACTTAACATCTCTTGAAAATTCCCATCTAATTCTGAAAGATCAAGATTTTTTTCTAACCATTTCCAGATTTCATCTTTTATCTCATCTGGAGCATTTATAACTAAATTATTACCATATTCTGCCCCGTATTTTTCCAGTAGTTCTTCAAGAAACTGCTCTAAGCTTTCAATATTGATATATTGTCGATATTCTCTTAAAATTAATTGTAAGCCTTCTATAAGTTCTGGTAATGTAATATCTTTATTAAGCCAGTCCCAAATTTCTTGTTTAATATCGTCCGGGAATTTTAGCATCGCATCTTTAAAAAAATTCGCGAAGGCAATATCATAGATGTCGAAATGGTGCTCATTTTTGCACAGAATTGAGCGTGATACATAATAAAACTCGACCATATTATGGATTAGCCCTTGATTGAGAGCTTCCATTAGCGTCATATATTCGGTGATACTTACTGGTAAACGTTCTTTTAGATAATAAAAATATTCAACAAACATTAATTAGAATTTTCAAAAAATTTTTCTATTATTTATATAGAATTAATCATCTAATTTAGATTTATATTATATTTTAGAAAAATTAGATCGATAAAACGCAATTAAAGCTGGTATAAGCAACATGATTATATGGCATCTTTGATTTTACATTGCTAATAAAGCATTTTTAGTTCTTTTTCGCTCTAAAGTTAATCTTATTATTTGATCTATTAAATCATCTGTCATTTTAGCAGGTATACCACATAGCAATTCACAATCACTAAAAATTCCATTTCCTCGAGAATTAAGGCACAAAAATGAAAAATTTACCTCACTTCGTTTAATTACATATGCAGTAACTTCACTGCATACTCCATTTATTGCACCACAAGTTATTTTTAATGGTTTTTTATATAATCCAACATATGCTTCGATTAATTTCATGCAATCATGAGGATTTAGAATTAATATGATACTATCATAATCTTCAGGCTGGAATTTATTGATAGGGAAAAGTAAAATGTACTTAAGTCCTTTTACTTCCAATTTCATTGTTAATTCTATATTATCTGAGTCTTGAAAACCTAGCATAACGTCTGCAGTATGACAAGAGAAATCACCTTTCTTTATTTTCAAGAATTCTCCTTTTGAAGCTCTTTTTACAAATTCACAATATCTTTCTATTTTATTTGCTACTTTAAATTTAGGATTTATAATTATTCTTTTATTATGTTCATAAATGAGTTTCACTCCTATTAGATCTGAATTCAAGTTTAATACTTGTTTTAATTTTTCAAATTTATTTAATTTCATCAGACTTCTCTTTTCTCAATTGACTTTGAATATAAAAAATTGAATCCAGTGATATTAAGGAGCTTCTTAAAAATTTAAAAAATCAAATTCTAAAACCACTGTGTGGCATCTGCTTCTAAAACTAAATCGTTCAGTGTTGCTGCACCAACAATTTTGACTCCTGGAATTAAATCTACTTTTTCCCATCCTAACATCCTCTTTGATGCCTCACATACAAGAATTTCGACTCCCATTTCTAATGTTTTATCAATCATTTCCTTTATACTTGGAAAAGAACCAAGTTTTATTCTTTCAGCTTCCCCCGGTTTTAAAATCCTTAATCCTGTACCTAAATAATAAACTGTAGCTTTGAGATCCATAGCTTTGGCTGTTTGAGCTAACACTAATGGTGAATATTGACGTTCTGGATCATGACTGGTTTGTACATATAGAATATGTTTCTCTTTTTCACTTATGATAAATCACCTTCCAATTTTTTATTATTTATAAATTAAACATTTTTTTTTTAAATTAGAGCTATACTCAAAGAGCATCAGGATTTATTAAATCTCACGTTTATATTTCAGAAAAAAAAAATTTAATTTATTATGAAAAATTGGTTAATTTTTTCCATAATTTATAAACTATCACTCAGAGTCATAGTAAAAGAATTCATATAAATTTATGTAATTGGTATAGAATTATAGAAATAAAATTTCTCATAAGT
>JBHLKB010000097.1:0-8150 GCA_048887205.1 Candidatus Hodarchaeota archaeon | reverse complement strand
AAATAGATAGATTAAATAATCTTGAAAATGAAGATAAAAATATGAAATGGAAAACCAATATAACAGAAATGATTGGCTGCGAATATCCTATTATCTTGGGTGCTTTTGCTGGATTCGACAATACTCAATTAACAGCTTCTATAAGTAAAGCTGGAGGGTTTGGAGTTTTAACTGGTTCCTATTTTAAAAAGGAAGAAAAACTTCGAAATGCTATTAAAGAAATTAAAATTATTACTAATAATCCATTCGGAATAAATCTATCACCAAATAATCCACCAGATTTTAGGATAGATCTTTATCAGTTATTTGGGAAACAATTTGAGATCGCACGAGAAGAAAAAATAAAAACAATTATAACTGTTGGACCTAAGGTTGAGATAATTGGAAAAAAAATAAAAGATTATGGAATGAATTGGATTCATAAAGCAACCACTATGAGACATGCAGTTTATGGAGAGAAAAATGGAGCAGACGCTGTTATTTTAACGGGACTTGAGGGTGCAGGCTTTAAAAATCCTAAACAAAACACTCTTTTAGTTAATATAGTAAATGCACACAGAATGCTTAAGGTTCCGATTATTGCTTCAGGTGGAATCAGTAATGGAAGGGGGTTGTTAGGGGCTCTAGTAATGGGTGCTCAAGCGGTACATATGTGTACGGCATTTCTAGCAACAGCAGAAAGTCCTGTTACAGATAGTTGGAAGCAGAAAATAATTGATGCGGATTGCTTTGACCCTGAAATGATTAAGGAAATGTTACATTTTGAGTCGGAAATGATGAAGGGAACATCCTTTTCTTTAGCTGCTGGAACTATTAATAAAATAATAACTGTGAAGGATTTAATTAGAAATATCATTGAAGAAGCTGAAGCAATATTGAAATCCTTAGGTTTTCAAAGAGATATTATCAATTTTAAATAATAGCGAAAAATTTTTTTAAAAATCAGGAATTTTACAAATTTCTAATCTATTAAATTGATTGAGAATGAGATTGAGAAAGTGGTCGAGAACATCGATGTGAGCACCATTGACAATGAGCTCCTTATTGACTTTATCCAGAAACAGCAGGTAAGTAGTGCCATCACCATTTCATTACTTAGGAAAAAAATAAGTAACGAGTAAAAAGTTTAATGTTTGTATTCCTTATCACGGTAATAATGAAGGAAGTTAGAATTATAATTCCTTATTATATAATTTTTTTATTAAGAAAGCTCTCAGTTTAAATTCAAAGACAATTAAATTAATTAAGTGAACAAAAAATTTTTCATTTAAATTAAACATAATTGTAACTTAGATGTCACAAAAATATTCAAATTGGTTAAACAAATTAAAGATAAAATATCAAGCAGAAATTGATAACCTTCAAGAAGAAGAATATCGGTATTTAATTACTAATTATAGATTTGAGGGTTCAACTCTTTTATACATTTTAGATCTTCAACTTGAGCAATACAATTCAACAATGCTAATAATGAATCATAACTCGCCCTTTAAAGAATCTGGCAAGTATCTTGGTTCAATATCAACTCTAGATAATACAACTGAGAAATTAATTGGAGAAATCGAATTGAAAATTGATGAAAATGAGGAATTACGCCCCATTAAAGAGCGATTATTGAATATCCTTGAAAACCAACTGACAAGGAAAATTAAATCCAAGGAAAAGGGGAGATATTTAGGAGGTGGAACAATTGGGAGAGAATCATGGTATTACTATATATTTGAAGGAAATCTTGAAGATATATCTATAGATGATTTCTTTAAAGATGCATTTGGAGAAGCAAAAGATATGTATCAAAAAAGAATAAAATTGGGTGAAGATATTGAGAAGAGGATGAATTCTATAGAGACAATAAAACCTTTAAGTATTTCTGAAAGTAAAGTAAAGCTCTTTATAACTGAAGTGAAAAAAGACCTTGAAAAAATTACAAACAATATGACTGATGAGCTGAAGAAAGCTTTTAATAATCGTTCTGTAGTAATTGAGAATACTGCTTTAGAAAAATATGGTTTTATACCCAAAGATTCAAATGGGTGTAAACTACTTGGAGAAATAATACCTATAGAGAATTTAACTATTCAAGCTGATTTGGATTCAAGAAGATTTACAATTCAAATTAGAGGTTTATATGAATATTTAGTTGAAGAAGTTCTACAAAAGTATATAATTAATCCTACTGAAATAGAAAATTTTATTATAAAAAAGTTAAATGAATTTATAAATAGTTATAAGACAAAGAAAATCCCTTATACTATAATATTACCTTTAAATGGAATAATTGCTGATGTTGAAGAATCAAATGAAGAGCTTAAAATTTCGTTTACAGAGAAGGCAGGTTTAATTCTTTTTGATGATATTACTATCATTACAAAAAAATCTGACTTGATTCTTGGTAGATCTGTACATTACAATAAGGATGACATTGAAAAGGGAGTTAATCGAGCAATTTCTATTTATTGCAAAGGTATGATAGATTTCAAATTTATTGAAAAAAATTCTTTCCTTTTCGATCTTAATTTTTTAAGAACTGAACCTGAATCTATTAATGATAGCATGACATGGGTAGAAATTAGGAATATCTTCACTTCATTTATTTTAAGGAATTTTAAAATTGGTTTTAGCAAACAATTTTATAAATTTCCTTGGTGGATACCTAAAAAAAGATATCTTTATGACTTTCCAACACCTGACTGGTTAAGAAATGTGTCATATTTTAATCCTAGTCAAAAAATGTCAGTTGATCGAACAAATCTACTTCAAATAAAGGATTTGATACCTGAATCCTATCGTAACATTACATTTTTAACTCCTGTAGATAAAGGAGAAAGAATTATCTTTACCCCTGGGAATATTTCAGACGGATTAGGATTCTTTAAAATAGATCGAGGAAGAAATCATGAAATGGGGTATCAAGAAATTAAACTTAAGATACCTTCAAGAGATTTTCGGCTTCTCAGACTAATCTTTACTATGTATTCAAATAAAAATAGTCCTATTAACTTCTATTCAAGTCAATTTATTATAAAACATTTAATTAGTCTAAGTCTAAGGGAAAAAATAGAAGATGCAATTTTAGATTCATGTCTTATTATAGAAAGTCTACTTATCTCAGGGAAAATGGAATTGTCTTATCAGTTTAAATTGCATGCGAGTTTATTAATTTCAGATAATATTAATGATTTAAAAACCAATATTAATTTCTTTAATAATTTATACACATTAAGAAGCGAAATAGTTCATGGTGTTGAAGATTGGGGGGAAAGATATAGGAAATTCCTAAATAAACATACAAGATGGAATTTTACTAAATCGGAATGGAATTATGACCAGATGGAATTTACAAGAAGTGATTTACTTAATCTAATTTTTATAAAAATACTGCATATAATTATCAGAATAAATGAAATTGGATTAGGTCTGGAACATCTTCAAAATCCCGTTAATCTGATTGCAAATTTAAAATTTAATCCTCTTACTATTGATATAAAGAAACTTATTAATGATAAAGTTAAACATCCACAGAAGGTTCAAAAAAATAGACGAAAAAAATTACTAAAGGACTTAAAAAGAAATGTAAAAATGTTAACTTCAATTATAGATTCTGAAAGGCTAGACATTCCTAGTTGGTTCAAAAATTTGAAAATTGCTATAGATGATTTAGATAAAGGTGATTTTGAAAAATTTCGAAAAGTATTTTGTAAATTAAATATAAGAGAATGGAAACCCAAATCAAAAAACAATAAGATTCTTAATAGTATTCTAACTAATTTAGAAATTATAAAAGAAGAATTGATGAGGAAAAGAGCCAAACAAACTTAATCTAATTAACCAGCTTGAAGAACTTCTAAAATAATTATTTTTACAATATCGTTTTGTTGATAATTCACTGCTTATATCCTAGAATATTATTCTTGAAGATACGCTTCATAAATCATAAACCTTTGAATAAGTTCATAAGGTTCAATTCCTAAATTTTCTAATACTTGTTCAATGAAGGTGTTGAATTGAAGTTCCAAATTCTCCCATCCAAAAAGTTTGATTAAAAAAAATTCAATATGAACCAAATATCCATAAGATATTCTACTTAATGAAAAGTCAAGATTTCCCTTCACTGACTTTCCATATAGTAAGAAAAATAAATAGGAGTCTTCATATTGCACCCAATTTCGTAATTTTATAAGGTAATGTGGAATTGAAGTCCTTCTATTTCTAACATAAGCCGATTTAAGGCAATCTTTTATATTTGGGATATGATATTCTATCCCATGATCCCAATCTATCATTTCTTCATTTGAAGTCTTAAAAGTTCCATTTTGGTCTAAATAAAAATTATATGGAGGTAAGAAAAAATCCCTTCGTTTATTATTATTTAGAAAATCATTTGTAAAGATTGTAAAAATTTTTTTATGATTCTCAAGTTTAAATTGATAAAAACATCTAATCAAAGCAGAAATCCCAGCTAACACACAATAATAACATTGGATAATTTTCCAAGGTGCGAATTTTGTCCTCTGATCGAGATCATCTTGAGGGTAATTAAGAACAAGTTCATGATACCAAGCATTCCTTAGATTTCTGAAATATATAGACTCGTAATCATTATCTACCATATTTTCTGAAAAATCTCCTGCATTTAGAAGCTTTTCTATAATTAATCTGCATCCACGCCCAAAATCAGCTTTTTCAAAATATAAATGATTAGCAATATCCGCAAAACTTTTTAAATAGTTCTCATGTGTGTCTAAATAACGTTCTCTAAATGTCTGCCGAAGATTTGTAAAAAAATCAACCATTTTGTGCTCTACCTTCCTGACTTTTTATTATATCTAATACGGTAGAAATCCCAAATAAATACATTGTTAGAAATTTTCATTATTATCATTTATGTAAGAAGTATTCTTTTATTAAAAATTTCTAATTTGGTAAAGTTTCGTAGTTTAAATATCTCCATAAATACTATATATATCACCTTTTCGTGACCTTATGCCTATAGCCGTATTACCATATATCTTCTAAGCTAAAGGTTTTAACTAAACTCAACTCACTTAATAGAACATAATTAGTCACGTTATTTTTTTTTACATCTTAATAAATTTTTCTTTACCTAGGAGTGTTTTAAGAAGAGTACCCTCACTATCTTTCGCCTCAAAACAAAATTCCCATGTTCCCTCGGAAAATTCGCTGCTATTGATAACACAGATATACGATTGAAAATTTTCACTATAGCGTTGAGAAAAAATACTTACTACATCACTTGGTACCATGATGTAGCCAAATTTTTTCTCAGTGTCTAAATTTTTAAATATCACTCTAGGATACCCTTCACACGGAGCGCTTTTACTTGGATCTGAATAGAGAACTTCGTATTTTAATAAGAGATCAGATTTTATCTCATATATCGTTTTTAATTGATTATCGAGTATCTCACTTGAATCATTTGAATAAATGTCATGAGAATAAATAGAATGCTCTGAATCTTCGAATAAATAATCAATTAATTGCGGTTTATTGCTTGCAACAAAAGGTTTATGAATATCCATCTCTATAATTTTTTCAGAGAAATCTATTCTTTCATGTTCACTACAAAAGACTTTTTCTGTGTATAAATACATCCTTCTTCTATCAGCTAGAATCCCTTCGTAGTAATGAGAAAACCACCCCAACTCAGAATCCAAATATCCTAAATCTTCAAAATTTATTGAACATTGATATTCCCATTCACCACAACTATTAGATCTTATATGCCTCATTGGAAATTTCTTGATTCCAATTCTATTTGTAACTCCTACACCAACTTTTTTTTGAGCAGGAATAAGACAGAGAAATAATCCTTGCAAAATTGTCTGGTCACAACTTATTGTAAACGTAAAATTATTATTCTTAAAACCTGAATTAATGTATCCTTCCCCTGAAGTGGTTGATATTGAAGGTATACAAAGTAAATAGCCAGTTTTTGGAGATGTAGTTTCTGGACCAAGAATATATCCTATTTCTGGAATGAAAATTATTTTGTTATTTAATTTATCTTTTATTGTAAGATAATAATGCCACAATCCTTCAGTTTCCTGTAATGTGTCTAAATCTATGATGTAATGAAATACTACTCCTTTTTCAGAATTATATTCAGGATTTTCATAATTAAGAGGAAATAACTCCATTTGAAATGGTTCTAATGCTTTCCCTTCTGGATTAATTAAATGAATTTTTATCCCATAATCATTAGGAGGATTTCCATCCACATTACGATAATTTAATGAAAATTTATATTTTTTATTTTTAATTTTCTCATGAGAATTATTGAATAGAGTTATAATTTGATTATCATATATTTGGGATAAAAAAATGAAATTACCATTAATATATCCCCTAAATCTCATCATTTCTGCTTCGGGAATGGGATTAGAATAAAGATCAATAATAGTTCCATGAAGATTATCAAAACCTTTAATAACCTTGATTTGATTAGAGCTCAAGTTTAATTCCTGTAAATTTATCAACTTACCAAGACCGTTAATTTCTGTAATTTTATTATAACTTAAATCTAAATTCCACAATTTTAGGAGATTATCGAGATTTTTGATCTCCATGATATTATTCCCACTTAGATCTAAAGAACCTAAATTCTTAAGTTTGTTCAAACCATTAATTTCTGATATATTATTAGCAGATAAATCTAAGTAAAATAATCTTTTTAGAGATTCTAAGCCTTTTATCTCTGAAATTTGATTCCCTCTTAGGTTCAATCGCTCTAAGTTTCTAAGATTATCTAATCCTTGAATCTCCGTAATTTTATTATTCCCTAAGTCCAAACTCGTTAAATTGATTAATTTATCCAAATTCTCTATCTCTGAAATCCCTCCTCCTAATGTTAAATGTGTTAAGTTAACAAAATTATTCAAATTTTCAATTTTCGAGAGATCGTTCCCAAGAGCTAAATGGGTTAAATTGATTAGGTTTTCTAGGTCCCTAATTTCTGAAGTTCGATTCCCTACCATTAAAACCTGTAAATTTGTGAGTTCCCCTAAGCCATTCAATTCAGAGATGTTATTCCCGCTTAAATCCAAATGTTGAAGGTCTTTAAGCTCTAAGAGCCCCTCAAGTTCATCAATGCTGTTAATCCCCATATCCCGAAGTTGTATACATTTCAATGGAGTTCTTTTAGCCCCGTAATATTGATAAGTTATGAAAACATTAAATTTCTTGCCCTTATAAATAACACCGCTCATACTATTAATATAGAAAGCCACAAATTTAAATTTTTTCACACTCCAGGTTTATTAGTTTGCCCAAACCTTTTTAACTAGAAAATTTCTCAACCTTATTTTTTAATAATGAAATCACTACACACTACTACACAACCTAATATATTACATTTAGAAAACCTCTTCTCACCATTTATTCATTTTTTACATTAATCTATACACAACAAAAAACACAACATTTAAATACTTGTGTAAATAATTGTGTATTAAAAACCAAGAAAAAGTGATAAAAAAAATGTACAAAAAAAGATCGGAAGGGAAGGAGTTAATAATTATCAAAAACATGTGCTATGCCCAAAGATATTAATAACTACAAATTTTTTTAGATTTTTTATATAAGTTCACAGTAATCAAAAATTATTGAATTATTACTCATGAAAAAAACGAAACAAAAAAGTTGGAGGAAAAACAAAATGGAAATAAGGAATGGTTATGAGAGATTAGAATATGTAAAAGGTATGACAGCTTCCCAATTATCATTCAGAGGTCCAATTTTCTTTTTGTTTTAAAATATAATATTTATTTGAAAAAGCAATATTTTAATTAAAAAAAAGAGATAGAAAATTAATGAGAATTTCTGGATCAGGGAGGCTTTCTGAAGGTTCAATTAATGATGAATTACGGATTTCTGGTTCCGCGAGAATAGACGGAGATTTTGAATGTAATGGATTTCGATCGTCTGGTTCTTTAAGAGGGGCGGGAAATTTGAAGGTTCATGGAGATATTAGGAGTTCAGGGTCGTTTAGACTTAGTGGATCTCTTTATGGAGACGGTGATGCAAGATCATCTGGTTCGGCGTCAGTAGAAGGGGAACTTCTAATAAAAGGAGCACTAAGAAGTTCAGGTTCACTAAGGGTGGGGGATAAACTTGAAGCCCTTGAAGGAATT
>JBHLKB010000096.1:0-8170 GCA_048887205.1 Candidatus Hodarchaeota archaeon | reverse complement strand
GAGGATATATCAGAAACCATATCAAATGGAGAAGCAGTAGAAGAAAAAGAGGCTGAGAAGAAAGCTATAGAGGAAATTAGCGAGGAAGTAAAAGAGGCTCAGCATAAACTTGATGATATTAAAAAAAAGATCGATGATAAAGAAGAATATCTTACTGCAATTGAAGAGACTGTAAAACAGCTTGAGGAAAAATATAATCGAAAAACTGAAGAGATGAGCAATTTAGAAGAACGACTTAATATTACTGCCGAAAGTAAAGAGAATTTAGAAAAAGAATATATGGAGCTATTGAAAAATAATGAACAACTAGTAAAACAATATGAAACTCGACAAGTAGATTTAATTGTACTCACGGATTCAATAAAAGAGAAAGTTACCACTCAAGAAGAACTTCGTAACCAAATTTCAAAAATGAATCAAGAGATCCAAGATAACGAAGCTATACTTGAAAAACAAAGAGAAGAAGTTGAAGCAATAGAAAAAAAATTAAAAAGCCAACGGGCTGAAAACGAAACTTTACGAGTTTCAATTGGCAAAAATAAGATTGAATTAGAGCATTCCAATACTGAAATTGAAGCAAAGGAAGAAGAAAAGAACCTTCTAACTGAGCAAATTGAGAAAAAAGAAAAACGAATTAAAGAGATTGAGCTAAGACTAGAAGAATATCAAGAAGGATTTCCCGAAATGAAAAAACAAAGAGAAACATATGAAGAACTTCTTGCCAAATATAAAGTACAATTGACTGATAAACAACAACAACTGATTGATCTTGAATCTCGAATACAAGAATTGAATGATACAGCAAACAATTTGATAGAACAAATTATTGCTAAAGAAACATTAATAGAAGCTAATGAAAAAAGAATAGTGGATTTAAAAAAAGATATAGATACTTCGAATATGGAATATGTTGAACGCGAACAACGCCTAGATTCATTAACAGAAAAATTAAAACATATGGAAGCTGAACACGAAAAATTAAATAAAGCAAAAGAAGCAATTGAAAATAGTACAAATGATTCTAGAGTAATCTTGCAAAAATTAAAAATTGAATTAGAAAATCAAGAAAAAGAAATCAGGGATAAAGAAAGCCGAATTCATAGATTGGAAGTCCTTTCTGCTATATATAGAGCTTCCAAATTTTTTGGTGGAATCTTGATCGGGATTGGCGTGTTTTTTATAATATGGGCAATTGGTGTAATTGTTCAGTTTATCGATATTGGTGATGTTAACAATTTTTTAATGAGTCTTTTTTTATTAATTGGTGCTAGCTTATCGATTATTTCGGGAATTTTCCATTTAGAAAAATCGTAAATTGTTAAAATTTATAAAACATATAACAATTTTAATTTTTAATTTTGGATATAAATTTAATACGATAACTTTGACTGAAAAAGATCAAGAACAAATTCTTCCAACTCGTAATGTTGGGTTGCTAGCGGGAATTTTGTATGGAATTGGTTGTGGTATTGGAGGATCAATATTTATTCTGTTAGGCACAGCAATTGAAGCGGCTAATTCTGGAGTTTTAATCAGTTTGAGTTTAGGAGGTATTTTAATTTTCTTGATTGCACTTAACTTTAGTGAACTTTCTACTAGCTTACCTATTTCAGGGGGAGCTTATAATTTTAGTAAAGAAGCTTTAGGCGGATTCTTAGCATTTATTATTGGATTCTTTCTATGGATCGCTAATATTGCATCGTTTTCTTTTTCTGCTCAAGCTTTTGCTGTTGTTATTGAAGCTTTCTTTCCTTTCCAATTATTACCACCAATATTTCTTGCTATAACTATTACAACAATATTGTTTATAGCAATTGTTGTTTTTAGAACTCAAAGGCTTGCAATGAGGGCTTTAATCATTTTAACTATTATTTTATTGGTAATTTTTGCTATTTTTATTATTGCTGGGCTGTGGATAGCACCAAGTATCAATCCAAAATATAATCCCCAATTTCTTTTATCTGAAACAAATTTTTTTAGCGTAATTTCAATGTTTTCTTTAATGTTTATCTTTTTTACAAGTATTACTTCTAATTTAGCTTACTTAAATGCAGATTTAAAAAATCCATCTAAAAATATTCTAAAGGTTAACATACTTGCTATTTTTATTACACTATTTATTTATCTATCTATAACGGCAGTAGTTTTAATTAATATTGGAAATGTTTCAACAGGATTAAGCGAGACACCTATTTTATTGGCGGTGGTATTGAATAATATTCTTGGATTTCCTGGATTTATACTAATGGGAATTGCAGCAATAATATCAACTATTATTGCAATGAATGCTGCATTAGGCTCTGCTGTAAGCGTAATGTACGCTTTAGTACGAGATAAATATGTTTCTCAAAAATTGTTAAAAACTAGTAAAAAGACTAAAGTACCAACATTGGTGTTAATTATCACTTCATCAATTGCAATTGTTTTTACACTCTTATCAACACTATTTGCGAATATTGGGTTCTCAGCAAATATTACTACATTTATCTATTTTATAGGATTAGCATTTATAAATTATGCCGCAGTTAACTTAAGACGTAAAAGAAAGGAATTAGATCGTCCTTTTAAGGCTCCCTTTTTTCCATATCTTCCAATTATCGTAATGTCTTTCTGTATTGTTCTAGCATTATTTTTGGAGTGGAGAGCAATTGTTTTAGGTGTGATTATTTTCAGTATTGGAATTGCTTACTATTTACTTAAAATCGCAGATCGTCATTCGATCGTTCTAACATTAGCGGGATTAAAATTTTTTGCCATAATTTTAGTTGGAGTTTTTATCTGGATCATAAATAATTTGAGTGTTTTAAGTTCTCCTATATTAGGATTTACTTCAATTTTTTCCGATATCTTACTACGGGTTTTGATATTTATATGTGTTTTTACATCCGTTACTATGTTTTTCGATATTATGCCATTAAAAGAATTGGTCTATTTTTTTATAAAGAGGATAAATAAAAAAGAAGTAGCTATTGATATTGGAATAGGACAAATTATTGAACTGAAAAAAAGTAAGGCAAAAATTATTTATTATATTAATATAATTATAGGCATTGTTCAAATTTTCTCTTCAATATTTATCTTTGCTCTAATCTCCTTATTTGCACTCGATATTATTTCAATAGATAATATTACTTTTGGAACTACAATTATTCCTCAAACAACAGGAGAATATTTATTATTTGGATTTTTAATATTTCTTGCTACAGTTTTATTATTTAGTGGCCCTTTTAGTTTATATCTAAATAAGGAAACAAAATCATTAGGAATTTAAAAAATACTATAGTTTTTCTATATATGATGCTGTTTCCAAAAATGAATCTACACATTCATACGAATTATTCTGATGGAAGACAAAGCATCACACAAATTGTAAAAAGGGCAATTAAATTAGAATTAGATTATATTGCGATAACTGATCATTTTACTAACTCATGGAAAGCCTGGGTTTCTACTTTGAATAATTATGAAACGATTTCAGCGTATTTAGAAGAACTTTCAGATTGTCAAAAATATTTATCAAAATATCATAACCAATTAACACTTCTAAAAGGAATTGAAGTTGATTTAGCAAGTTCTGAGCAATTTATTAGGAAGTATATACAAATAGACAAATTTGATTTGATTTTATTTGAGTATCTTCAAAATTATGAGTCTATCGCTTTCATTAAAAATATAATATATTATTGGAAAAATAAATTTGCTGAATTTAATAGATTTCCAGTTTTAGGTTTGGCACATTTTGATCCTTCCTACTTTTTCACGGGAAACCTTGATACCCTAATGAGATTTCTCAAAAAAAATAATATCTACTTTGAATTTAACTCTAGCTATCCATTATTTTATTCTCGTAAAAATGAATTCTTTTTTGAAAAACTAAAGGAATACAAGATCCCTGTTGCAATAGGTTGTGATTCCCATAACCTTTCAAATTTGAATGATATTGAAGAACCTATTGAAATGATAAAATATTATAATCTTGAGACAAATTTTGAGATTCTACTAAAGGCTTTAAAATTCCAAGAGTCAGGCTAAGTTTAAGAGTTATTAAATCATTTTCAAGTGAAAAGGATTTTAATCTTTAAAAAAATATAAATGATGATAATTCACAAAAATCTTTTTAAACCGTACTTTTTTTATGTTTTTTATGGATTTAGAAGAAAAAATTGATCTTGCTGCCAAATGGATAGCTAAATCGGAACGGTTAGTAGTCTTCACTGGTGCAGGTTGCTCCACAGGTAGTGGGTTACCTGATTATAGGGGTCCAGACGGAGTATGGACCAGACGAGATAAGGGATTACCACCCCCTAAACCGAAAATTTCGTGGGATAAAGTAAAACCTAATCCTAACCATTTTGCTATTGTGGATTTAATGGAAATGGGAAAATTAAATTATCTTATTTCCCAAAATGTAGATGGTTTGCACGCTAAATCTGGAATACCTTTTGCCATGTTAGCTGAACTTCATGGTAATCAATTTTTCATGAAATGTCTATCATGTAATAAAAAAATGTTATTCGAAGAAGTTGGTTGGGATAAAAGCAAATGGGGACCAGGATATAGGACGCATCCTGTTCGAGATGGTCAGCCAACATGTCCTCATTGTGAAGGGCGTGTAATTTCAAGTATTGTGAATTTTGGTGATCCACTTCCTTACGATGAACTTCAAGAATCAATAATACGTTCTGAAAATGCTGATGTTTTTTTTGTAGTGGGCTCATCTTTAGTTGTTACACCTGCAGCTAATATGCCAGGTATTGCAAAACAACATGGTGCTAAATTGATCCTTCTTAATAAGGGTGATACACCTTATGATCATGTAGCCGATATAAGATTCGATAATTTAATTGAAGAAGTACTCCCACCGATAATGGAAAAAGTAAGAGAATTGATAAAGAGTAGTTAATTTACTCTTTTTCATTGCTTTATTTAGTAATGAGATTAAGATTGGTTTATTTTAATTTTCCAAAAATATCTTTATTATTATTTAATTCTTTTAATATCTTTCTGGCTTCCTTATTTGAAAGCGAAAGAGAAATATCACCATTACGACTTAAAGAGCCTGTAAAGATCTGTTGATTATCTGCGAAAATAACAACATTTTGACTAGAATATTTAGGATCTGCTCTAATGATGATTTTTTGTTTTTTAACCTCGATATCCAAATTGATCCGCTCATCTTTTTTCCTTCTACTTGGTTGAAATCCTTTTGTTCTTGTTTGATATTTAGAACTGATAGGATTCACAACAACATCATTACCAAAGTTATAAATCTCAAATTCAAGCCTATCATTCTTAAAATCCCTTACCTCCACCACTGGTCGCGCTAAATCCTTATCTCTAAATCCATGGGGCACTTTAACAGTCATTTTTAATATCAAAACTGTTGAAATATCTCCACCTTCAATGAAGATAATTGTATCTATAATTGATGGAAGCATTCCAAGCTCTATTCGGCCAATAAATCTTTGAATTGCGTCTATTGCTGAAGATGAATGAACTACACCAACCATCCCAACCCCAGATAAGCGAAAATCCGAATAAATTTGGAAATCTTTTGTTGTCCTAACTTCATCAAAAATTGTGAAATCTGGTCTTACAAGCAAAAGTATATCTGCTGAATTCTCAAGATTGCCTTCTAATTTAGTATATTGAGTTATTTCGGGTTCAACTTGTAAGTCTCTAACACTTTCAAGTGTTTTAATTACTTTCTCTTGTTTCAAATAGTAATTTGCTAATGCTGCTGAAAAGGTTGATTTTCCCGCTCCAGGTGATCCACATACTAAAATTCCCTCCGCTTTCTGTAACCTTTCTCTAAGTCTTGGGTCAATGGAATAATCTGATAAGGTTAAACTTACAAGAGGGCGAGTAACGGTAATCTCGACATCATTTGAGAAAGGAGGCCTAGCAATGACAATTCTAAATTCACGTAATTGTGCAACCACAGCACCTTCTTTCTCTATTTCTATAAATGAGTGTTCATCTTCTCGCACATTTTCTATTATCTCTAATGCGATATCTTCAATCATCTGAGAATTCAATGATTCGTCTTGGGTTTTTTCGAGCCTCCAATTTCCAGGAGATCCTTTTTTTGCATACGGAGGCAAATTTCTCTTTAAGTGAACACTCATAGTTGAGTCATCAAAAAATTCTAATAATTTTAAAGAAAGTGGTTCTTTTTCTTTTGAGATTTTCTTCTCCCAAGCATACATCACCTCTAGCCCTTCAAAAATCGCTACATCTCCTTGTATACGATCTGCTGTTATAAGTACAGCTTTATTTTGTTGCGCAGATTCTCTTATTAAGGCATCTAGTTCCCCCCCAGGTGCCATCTTTATTTCTTCTCTAGTTGGTCTTTTCCCAACAACATGAAGAGTGATCTTACCTTTATCATGGAGTTGCCTTAATTGTTTTAAAACATTTAATCCAAAGAAACCAATTTCCTTTTGGATATTAGTTCTATATTCAACTTCAGCAATAACAACATTTGATATAAATATTTCAGGTTTTTGTCCTAAATCTCCATTTTCAATCAGCTTAAGTATCTGCCCATTGAATATTATTGACGTATCACACGCATATTTATCTGGCATTGTTGTTATCTTCTCCCTTATTCAAAATCTGGAACTTTTTAACGCTGTAGTAAATGGGCTTACTCAACCTATCAACTGTTGCGACAATTAAATCCTTTCGAGAACTCATAGCAACTCTAGACATTTTATCTAAATCTCTTAGCTCAATAGGGTCACCTTCAAATACAGGAAATATTAGAAATTTCGCTGAATCCTTTTCAAAATCAGCTCCTCTCTTATATACGCGAAAATCTAAACCATTACCATACCCAGTGCGAACAATATACCCTCTCTTTCTTAAATCCATGTAAACGATATATTTATGAAACAACTTTTCATCAAATTGGGTAAAATATGTCAATACACTCTCAAAATCATATAATTTCTTATTCTTATCGTTATCTTCCCAAATTAATATTCTATTCCTTTCACATAACAATAAAGCTTCAATCGCATCGATGATTAGGATTTCTTGTCCTTTACTATCTTTCTCGATTGACCCTATATATGACGTATTATAAAATTCTTCAATACCCTTTATATCAGTAATAATAACTTTATCCTTTTCAATTATTCCCTCTAATTGAATTTTCTCAGGTTTCTCAGTTGAATCTTCTGTCATATAATATTAAATATGAATAAATTATAATTAATGAATTTAATCCTTCTCTTATCAGGTTTAAAAAAGAGAAAAAAGAAATCATAAAACTAATTATCCAGAATATATACATTATTATTTAAGATAAATCGAATAAGCATCTAATAATCATTTAATTAGCATCTATCATTTCTTTAATCAGTTATGAAGAATATATACAAGAAACTTTTAGGTAAGCTAAGAAATGCAACAAAAATCGTCTTTATGGGTATTGGAGAAGAGAAGCTTTCTGATGATGCTGTTGGAATTTACATTATTAGCGAACTCTTAAAATATTCGAATGACAAATTCTTATTTATTAACGCTGGCATTGATCCTATGAATAGAATTGATGATATAATAGAATTTCAAGCATCCCATCTCATTATCTTAGATACATGCACTTTAAGTAAACCTCCTGGAACTGTTGCTATAATTGAACGAAAAAGCATTAAAGAATATGTACCAATATCATCACATACAATTCCAATCCATATCGTGATTGATTTATTGATTGAGAAGTTACCAAATTTAAATGTATTGATGATTGGATTTGTACCTGAAAGTATTGAAGGATTTACTAAGTTAGAGTTCTATAAAGAAGAGGAATTCTCACTCAAGGAGCGAAGTGAGAATAAAGATCTTCCTTTTTTTAAATTTAATCTTACAGAAACTATTCAAAAAGTAGCTGATCAAATCATTGCTATTATTATAAAAGTTATGCGGAAATTATAAAAACCTATCCTCTTACCTGCGAAATTTTAGATATATAATCTGTGATAATCTCGATTGTTTTAGATAAATATGCATGTTCATCAGGATTTAAATCTTCCTTAAGTTTTTCTAAAAATCCTATAACTCTATCTGCTTCCCTTAGCTTTCTAATGTAATCAGAGCCATTTTTATTAAGTGATCCTCCCCATGCCATATTAAACACCACATTTCAATAGAAAAGCACATAATA
>JBHLKB010000095.1:0-8185 GCA_048887205.1 Candidatus Hodarchaeota archaeon | reverse complement strand
TCATTTCAAAAATTATAATTATTTGAATAAGGTGAAAGTGAAATTTCAATCGACTGGGCAAAAGCCGAAGAAAAACCCGAAAAAAAATTATCTGTTCCAGGTAAAGCACTGTTAGACCTTAGAGCTAAGGTAAACGATTTGGAAAAAGAATTATCTGATACTAAAAATGAATTATCTGAAACAAAAGATAAATTTACAGATACTCAAAATGAGTTTGATGTGACTCGAAGTAAGCTTGAAGAGACGGAAAGTGAGTTAACAAAAACTAAAAAAGAAGATCAAGAAATAATTAAAGGTTTGAATACTGAAAATGATAACCTTAAGACAGAATTAGCAGAGTATAAATCTAAATCAGAGGATCTAGCAAACGATTTAGCCACTAAAGAAGAAAAACTATCCAGTTTAACATCAGAATTTGAGACAGCTAAAGATCTTGAAAGTCAATTAAATGATGCTACCAGTAAAGTTACCAATTTAACTTCTCAGGTCGAAGAGTTAAATTCTAAACTTACAGCTGCTCAAAATGAAAATTCTCAACTCAACTCACAAATAAGTGAACTAAATAACACACTTTTACAGAAAGATACTCAAATTCAAGAATTATCAGATAAAATCGCTGAAAAAGAACAAACTTTAGAATCGACAACAGCTCATCTTCATGAAGTTGAGTCTGAATTAGAAGAATTTAAACCCCCAGATATCGGTGCAGGAGGTTTCACCAGTGATGAAAGGATTACCTGCCCTATGTGTGGTGCCGTCGGCTCAGACATAAAAACTGTAGAGGATAAGAGCAAAGTTTTAAGTTACGTTGGCCATATACCCATGTACGCTAAGAAGCATGTTTGTAAAAAATGTGGTTATGAATTTTAAGCGATTTTTTTAATCATCCTTTTTTCTTTTCTACTATTGTTCAAAATTTTTTTCTAAAATTAATACATGAAAATTTTAAAATAGTCTAACGATTATAATTAAAACTATGAAAAATTTTATTGGAAAATCATCTCAAAAAGACTTATTAAGATTATATTCAAAGCATGTGAGTGGTCCAAAAACTCGTTTTTTTAAAAGTCTAGGGTGGGGAGTAATCCCGGGTGAAAGAGATGGAATTAAATTTAAAACCTTAGAAGGATTAAAACCCGGTGAACCCCCAATAGAATTATTTGATTGCCGATCTGCAGGAGGTGTATTCAATTTAGGGCGTAGAAATCCAAGAATTGTCCAACTTCTCAAGGATGCATTAGATGGAGGATTAGATTTAGGTGATCATCAACTATTATCAGAACAAAGAGCTCTTTTAGGTAAAAAAATAGCTGAATTAATGCCAGGAGATATTAGTAAAACTACATATGGAGTAGGAGGTGGTGAAGCAATCGATACTGCCATTAAGTTTTCTAGGGCTTATACTAAAAGAAAAGGCTGTATTTCGGCAAAAGGAGGTTATCATGGTCATACTGGCTTTGCATTATTAACTGGAGATCCAAGCTTTAAGGATCCCTTTTTATGGAATTTCCCTGAATTTAAACAAGTTCCCTTTGGAGATACAGATGCTTTGCGAAAGGCAGTTACCGATGATACTGCATGTGTGATATTAGAGACTATCCCTGCTACTGGGGGTGTCTTAATTGCTCCGGAGGGATACTTTCCTGAAGTTCGAGACATTTGTGATCATAAAGGCGTAATGATGATCAATGATGAAATTCAGACAGGTCTTGGACGAACTGGTCATTTTTGGGCGATTTTTGGAGGGATATATCTTAGCGAGAAAGTAATCCCAGATTTTATTGTTTGTGGAAAGGGAATGACAGCAGGAGTTTATCCATTATCTACTTGTAGTTATAAACCTTTTATAGAACGAGCAGTTTTTGGAAAAGATCCATATATTCATGTTTCTACTACGGGAGGTTCGGATCTTGGGTGTGCTGTTGCTCTTGAGATGTTGGAAATACAATCTGACCCAAAATTTTTAGATCACGTTAAAGAAATGGGAAGGCTGTTTGGAAAGGGATTAAAGGAGATAGTAGAAGAATTTGCAGAGATAATCAAAGAAACAAGAGGAAGAGGATTAATGTGGGGTTTAGAATTCTACGATGAAGAGGATAGTCTGCTAAGTATGTTTTCAATAATAAAAGAAGGGGTAATGCTTAATTATTGTGGAAATAAAAAAGACACTCTCATAATCATGCCTCCTTTAATTGTTGAAAAAGAAGAAATCGAAGAAATAATTGAAAGAATTCAGCAAGGAATAAGAAACCTAAAAAAAATAAAAAATAGATAAATAAATTAAATTCTAGATTTTTTTTCTTCGTGAAGCTTTTGAAGTTCCTCTTTTATTATGTTTAACCTTTCACCATGTAAGGGAAATTTATAGATAGCCAAAATTCCGATTGCTAATGCTACAGTTGGATAAACAAACATCAATATTCGAAGCCCTAATTCAACTTCAAAGGAGACAGGATAAGAGAATACAGGCCAATCTGCAATGATAAAAACTGGGCCAATGCTGAGAAATACAACTATGATGGCTAATCTTAGAAAAAAAGCATTTACTCCATAATATCCCGCTTCTCTACGAGTGCCTGTGTTTACCTCATCCTCATCAATTATATCAGAAATGACTAAATCGGTTATATATAATGACCCTGATAACCCGAGACCAATATAGAAGAACACTATCATTGCAAGTATTTCCATATTTGGTCCAAGAAACATCAATGGTAAAAGCGTTAAAATCCAAACTAACATTGAAATTATCCATGCTTTCCTATTGCCAATTTTTTGCACTACGGGTTTCCATAAGATAGTGATGAAAATAGCAGATGATATAAATGTAAAACCTAACAAAATTGAAATCATAAAAGCATCCTGCATATGTAAGACTGCCTTTGCATAAATTGGGACTAATGTGGGTAGAATTCCATATACAAACCAATTAGCTATAATTACAGGAATAAACCATGCAAAAGATTTATTTTTCACACACATTTTAATATTTTTAAAAAAACCTGGTGCTTTTTTGTAATCTTCTTTGAATTCAGCTTTTTCTCGAGGAGTGAATATAATAAAAATACCTCCTATTATAATAATAATAATTGCTAGAACGATTCCAAAAATTTGATATTCTCCTAAAGTTTTAGCCGATGGAGCCGAATAATCATCTACAAATAATCCTGGCAATATAAATGCTACTATTAAGCCAAAAATAAGAAAAACTTGTCTAACATTATTAGCTCTTGTTCGTTCATCTTTTGTAATGAAAGTTTCAGGAAATAAAGAAGTAGTATTAAGAGCATACATAGTGTAGAAGAATTCAAAAAGAATTATTATAATCAAAAAATATATAAAATTTCCCACTTGATTTGCTACTCCAATTGGTAATGGTGGTGTAAATAATAGAAATGAAATGAGTCCTAGAGGAATTAAAGCAATCATAATATAGGGCATACGACGACCAAACCTAGTATGTGTTCTATCTGATAAATAACCAAGCATAGGGTCATTAAAGCTGTTCCAGAATGCCCAGATTATAAAACCAACAGTTATTAAAGCAATATGGAGTTGAACTATGGCAAAATAAAATGTAAACACCAAAAAAGTAAAAGATTGATACGCTGCTTGGTCAGCAATTTGTCCAGTAGCATAGCTAGCAGCTCTTTTAAATGAATATCCTTCATTTTTAACCTTTTTTTTCTCTGTCATTTTTTTCCTTTAAATTTTATTAAAATGATAATATTTCTTTTTCTTTCTTAATAAAGATTTAATTTGGGAAAACCATAAGAGAAAAATAAATATAGTTTAAATTTATAAAGAATATACTTTAATAGATACTATTATATATTCTGTCTAAAATGGATTTAGAAAAGCTCTTTAAGAGCTTTTGATGTCTTGAATTGTGATTATTAGGATTTTGAACATATTTTCTCTCGAAATATTCTTTCTCAGATAAAAAAGAAAGAGCTTGAGAAATTCTACTTTTAGATTTATTAAACCTATTAATAATATCTTCTGAGAATACTCCTTCTTTATCAAAACGTCGCTGCCGGAGGTATAGCAGTATCCTTGAGATCAGATGAGGGTAAAATTGCTTCATTTCCCTCTTAGGCAACATATTTATTTTTCAGTTTAAATTTTTTTAAACTACACCAATTTTAGAAATTTTCATAAACAAGCGAAACAGTTAATTTTTAAATTTCAAATAGGTAAACAAGAAGGGAAGTTTATTCAAAATTAAACCAGTTTATTGGCAATTAAACTTCAGAGATCAGCTTATTCAAGGAATAGATATATATAGAAAACTTTAATATTAACATCATAAGATTGCGCGTTATTGTAATCTTACCCATCAGTTTGCGCGTTAAAAGCAAATCAAAAAAACCAAAGGATGAGAAGCAAAATGAAAAAACCAAAATTTGAGACTGTTGTTAAAGAATTTTGTAGAGAATCATACTATAAAATCAAAGAAGCTATAAAGAAAGAACCTAATAGAAGTTCTTTGCCAGAATCTCTTATTAGTGATGAAATATTAATTGAAATTCTTGAAAAAATTCACTTTGATTATCATAATCGGAGTAAATTAATAGCAAGGAGATGTTTAGAAGTTATAGTAGTAAGTTTATTAAACATTCCGCTAAATTATAAATCTCTCTTGAATCAATTAATGGAGCTGACTGGCCTTGGAGAGAATAGGATATATATTTACATAACAACATATTTACCAATTTTAGCTCAGGTTATACCTGAACTACATATTAAAAAATGGTTACCAAACAAACATAGAACACCATATACTTATGCGGACATCCAAAAAATTGCAAGGAAAGTCGGTTTAGAAAAAACTGGTATTGCTGGAGTTATTTTAACATCAAAAGAAGAATACAATAAACTAATTAAAACCCAGTATCCTGCTCATACTCATGTATTGGTAAGTTGTGCTGTGGACGGTCATAAACCATGGAAAATAACACCAAATAATTTATCAAGAGGAAAATGGTGTAGAAAATGTTATAGAGAAAGCACAAAATTAAGCTATGAAGATATTCAACAATTAGCGAAACGTATAGGTATGGAAAAAATTGGTATTCCTGGAAGCTTTCTAACATCTAAAGAAGAATTCGAGAGTATAAATATAGATCGAAAACCTAGTCATATAAAATTATTGTTTTCTCGTAATACCAAAGGACATAATGCTTGGAAGACTAATGCAAACAGAATTAGACAAATGAAATGGTGTCCTGAGTGTGCTGGTGGATATCACGAAGAAATTACCCGTTGGTATTTCGAAAAAATTTTCTCTGTAAAGTTTCCGACGATTCTTGTAAAAAAAATACTTCCTAGTTATTCTGGTGTTATGCATTTTGATGGATACGGTGAGGTCATAATACTGGGGAAAAAATTCAAAATCGCTTTTGAATACAATGGTAGACAACATTATCATTTTCCAAACCAGTTCCACGAAACTTATCAAGAATTTTTAAAACGGAAAGAATATGATTTAGATAAAAAGAAAGTTTGTAAAGCTAATAACATCACTTTAATTATCATACCTTTTACCATAAAGCCCGAAAACATACAAAACCATATTGTAAAAATTTTTGAATCCAAAACTAATATAAAACTTCCAAATTTACCCACATTCAACCATAAAACACGCTTCATTCAATCAACAACATTAAACAACTTTCTTTAATTTTTTTTTTATTTTTTCTCAATCCTTAATCTTTTTTTATAAGAAACTTATCTAATATCAACTTTACACAAAAATAAATATGATTAAATGCTTTAAACAAAATATATCTCAAAAAACCCATAATGATTCAATCTAAGATGGAGTTAAATAAATTATTCAAGCCAAAATCAATGGCTATCGTAGGAATTTCCAAAAAAAATCCTTTAAGCCCAGGAAGAATCGTTTTTTTAAAAAATGAATTTGAAATGAACGTAAAAGTGTATGGAATATATCCAACCGCAGGGGAGATTGAGGGAATTCAATTATATGAACGCTTAGATAAATTGCCAGAAATTCCAGATCTTCTTGTGATTGCTGTTGGGCCTGATGATACTATAGGATACATTCAAAATTGTGCCGATCTGGGTATTCCCACCGCAGTAATTATCGGTGGCGGATTTGCTGAAATCGGTGGTAAAGGAAAGAAAAGACAAGAACAATTACAAAAGATAGCTTTCGAGAATGAGATCGCTGTACTTGGACCAAATTGCCTTGGGGTCTATGCACCTCCCATAGTTGATACTATATTCTTACCAACAGAACGTATTACAAAACCTCCAAAAGGTTCTGTAGCATTAATTAGTCAATCAGGGGGCGTGCTCGTTGACCAATTCTTCAATAAGTTCTTTGAGAGAAATATAGGTGTGTCTACTGCGGTTTCTATTGGAAATCGTGCTGTTGTTGATGAAGTTATGTTGCTAGAATATTTCAGTCAAGTAGATCCAGAAACAACTAATATTGCCTTCTATTTAGAAGGTTTTAAAGAAGGAAGAGCACGAAAGTTTCTCGAGTTAGCAAAAGAATCGGAAGATACAGTAATCGTATTTTTTGGAGGTAAAACACGAGAAGGAAAAGTTGCTACTCAATCACACACTGCAAGTTTAGCAGGGGACTTTAAAATAATTTATAATGCCTTAAAACAACATTATATAATCCAACCTCATTCAGAAACAGAATTATTGACATCTCTAAAAGTATATGATGTACTTTCTAAACGAAGAAATCCATTTGGGAAGAATGTTGTTACTTATGGCAATGTGATAATAGTATCGGTTTCTGGAGGCCATGCGGTGTTAGCATCTGATATGCTTAAAAAATATGGATTGAATGCAGTTCGCTTTTCACCACAAGAAAAAAGAGATTTAAAGAACTTAATGAACCCTACGGCCAGACAAATTGCTTCATTTAATAATCCAATTGATCTTACTGGATCAGTATTAGATACTGATATCGAAGATATTATCCGCTACTTGTCAGATATTAAGAGAATTGAATGTATCATTTTATTACTCTTACCTTATCCTCCTAATATTTCATTTCAGATAGGTAGAAGGATAGCAAATATTGTAACATCTAAAAATAAACCTGTAGTGTGTTTTGTTCCATATGTCCCAAAATATTCATTGATTATAGAATCATTAGAGCTTGCGAATATCCCTGTATTTCATTCTATTAAAGAGACAGTTCAAGCAGTTTCGGCATTAAAGCATAGAACAAGAGTGAATAATTTAAAAAAAGGGATTCCTTTTTGGGAAGAATAATTTAATTTCTTTTTAATTAGGTAACATCTAATATTTTGTCTAATTCTTCAATTGATTTTTCAACATAAGAATTATCTTCAATTGTTAACTCAATTGCACCATGTGGGCAAACGCTAACACATCGTCCACAACCCCTGCATTCTTTACCAATAACAGCTTTTTCGTTTATGAGATGTATTGCATCAACAAAACAGTAACCTTTAGTGCATAAATTGCATCCTTTACAATCATCTGTTACTATAACATTTACTCCATGCATTTTCTTAATTTTAGAACTAATTTTAGGTACAACAATTGGAGCAATACGCCATAAACAACAACAGGGATCGCAATTACAGATACTGAGTAATTTTTCTCCTGGTTTAACACCAAGCCATTGTGCATCTAGCTTATTTCTACCAATCATATGAACCAACCTTGCATCTTCGCATTTTTTTATATGTTCTAAAGCTTCTTCCTTTGTCACTAACCTACCCAATTGAGGATTTATCCCAAGAACAGCTTCTCCAAGAAAAAGACAACCTAAATCAATTGGATAATTTTTACATTTCAAGCTTGACCTACAAATACAGAAATTCATTACCCAATGGTAATTAGCTTTTTCAATAAAATATTTTAATACTTGGGACGGCAGTACAATCTCATCGTAGTCACCTAAAGATTTATTTATTTCAATTGACTTATCTTGAGGGAGATATATAATGTCATCCCCTTCAAATAGCAAATGATCAAAAATCGCACCCAAGATTGGTAAATTCGTCAATTTGGCAATTAATTTGATATTTGGAAATGCTTTTTTGATTAGGTTTACAAACCATAAAGGTCGAGCCATTTAGTATAATCAACTCTAAATTTTAATAATTAAAACTGCTTTTTATTTAGTTTTTATTGAATATATAGTTTTATAACTGATATCTTTAAC
>JBHLKB010000094.1:0-8188 GCA_048887205.1 Candidatus Hodarchaeota archaeon | reverse complement strand
AAATTGGGACCACAAGATTTTGGTATTCACAAAAGAAAAACTGTAGCATCCCTGAATTTAAAAAAAAATGATCAAGTTAAACTAAAACTTATATCTCAAGGGCGATGGAAAAGAGAATATATTGGTAAGTTAAATGATAATTTTGGTGTAAAAGTACTCTTAAAAAAACCAATAAGTTATCCTAAAAAATTAATTGGAAAAGAGGTTAAAGCAAAGATTATAAAAGCCAATTATAAAGATAATATTCTAACAGCATCCTTTTCAATATAAGCTTAAAAAATCAAAATAATTTTATTAACCATTTCAACTCTGGATATTCAACGGATAATTATATATAACTTGAATCTCCCATAATACTCAATAAAAATATTTATCAGAAGGATTTATATTAAACTATAGAATAAAAAATATTTCAATACAAAGGAGATTTAGAAATTTATGAGCCCAATAATTACGCACGAAGATGAATTAATCTTAGCGAAGCAGGAGAGGGAATTGGTTTCCCAATTTAAAAAATTGGCTAATGCACAGAAAAGTCTTATTAGTTCGCAAAAAAAATATGCGGATAATATTATGAAAGCAAATAATACTCGGGATATGTTAAATCGGACCTTTCGAGATGTATTAAAGCAAATGCAAACTCTTGCACGAGAACATAGGTCTAACATTAAAGATGAAGAAGTAAATTTATATAAAGAAATAATTAAGAAAAATGATGACTATATTAAAGCAAATAATATATATTTAAATGCAATTAAAGATTTGGCCGTACAAAAAGAATATTTAGTCCAAAAGAAGGAAGAGTTTGTCGATGCATTAGCTGAAGTTGCTGATAGAAGATCCATAGTGATAAAAAAAGCATTAGATGTTGAAAAAGCGAAGAATAAATTAATTGATGGGGATAAATTAAACATCCTCGACCAACAATTAAACGACGTTCAAAGGGATTTTGATAGAGCTCGAGACATATTCCTTAAAAAAATACATCAATTTATTGAAGTAAGAAATGAAATTAATTCATTATGGGTTAAATTAAAAGATACCGTAACGGAATTAAGCTAAATAAAACTTTTCTTTCTTTTTTTATATTTTATTAAAAAAAAATAATTAGCTTAAACTTAAATTTATTAAACAAAAATCCATTAAATTATTAGAAAATATAAAAAAATACTAGACATAAAGAGTTAAAAATGTGTGCCGAAGAATTTGCAAGTTTCTTAGATAGTACTCGAAAAGCGCCATTGGAAGAAAAGCTAAATGCGTTTGGTGATATCATTGAGAAAATAATGTCGATTGTATTACGTATCCCGGATTTAGTAGATCAATCACTTGGCGCCGTAAATGAAAAAGTATCAAATTTACAGAATCAAATAAATTCTCTTAATAATCAAATTTCATCTATAAGATCTGGAGGTGCACCAACACCCGCAGGTCCAACTGTATCAGCTCCAGGAGTAACACGAGCACCGGGAGGCCCACTTGGCGGTCCCCCTGGAGGCCCACCTCCCCCACCTGGAAGTCCACCTGGCGTTCCACGAGGCCCAGGTCCTGCTCCAGCACCTAATCGCCCCACAAGTCCTGTATCTCTTAGGGGGGCAATAATGGGGGAACTTAAACAGCTTTTTGCTAAGCGTAAAAGCCAGTCTGGTTAAAAAACACTGCCAAATGATAAATTTATTGCCTTTTTTTCTACTAATTAAAATTCAATTTAATTTTAATTCAAGATATCTTTAAATTTGAAATAAATTTCAATTCGAAATAAAAAATGAGAGTACTAAATTATAATTAATAAAAAATGGGATAATTAAAACTCTAAAAATCCAGGATCATCAAAAATATCTTCAATTTTTCTCTCTTTTTTTATCTTAGTCTCACTTTCAGCAAATAAAGATTCTTCATCAGTCTTGACACCTCGTTCTAATTCTTCTGTATCTAATTTTAAGATAGTGTCTTTTTCAAGTTGTTTGTATTGTTCAGCTTTCATTTTCCAATCATTAACTTCATCCAAATTGACATCTTCTTCTTCTAGTAATATTGCTGCTTTTGTTTTACAAAGGTCTGATAAAATTGAGTAGGCTAGTGCAAGCTCTCCCCATTCATGATCTTCTTTTATTCTATTTATTCTTCTCTCTAATCTTTGCAATTCTTGATCAGCATAATATATATCTATAAAATCTCCAAAAGCATCAACAGGTTCTGAAATGGAATTTACTAGTACTTCTTTTGTTAATCCACAATTTCCACATTTTACTGTGGCAAATGCACCTTTTTTTTTCAGATCAGTAACTTTCACGCTTTTTTCACCGCATTCAAGGGAGAATTGGAATCCAATTTACTCATTCTGGGCAGGTGAAAATTTTCGGTACTCTTTTAACCCTTTTTGGTGTAACCTGTTTACGTTTTCTTCTTCCCATAGATATCACTAATAAAAATTAAATCAATCTTCACTTAGAATAAAGAAAAGAAAAACTAAAATATTTTTGCTTTTATATTAAAAATTTCGAATGAAATTAGTAAAATTTTTTAGGTATGATTAATTATTTCACTTACTCTTTTTCACTGAAATGCTTTAACAATTTTAATAATAACGAGTGGATTTTAGGTTTGGAACATAGAAATTTAACAATAGAATATGATAAAAACTTAATCGAAAAAATTCTTGACGATATTGATATGAGATACATAATTCTATTCCTTTATACTATAAGAAATGATTTATTTAAAGATCTAAGTGATCGGTCTCTCGTAGAATCTTATGAGAGGATTTTGATCTTAGATGAAATTTATAAGAACAACTTAGTAAAGTTTTGGGATGAGGATTTTATTGAAATTTATATAGATTTAGGCTTAATCAAAAATGTTCGGAGTTTGAGAGAATTTGAGCAGAAAGATGAAGATTTTATCATAAAATTAGGAGAAGAAACTATAACAATTGAAAATGATACAATATCTGTTCCAGATGATACTCTTTATTTAATCATAAATAAGAAATTTAAATTTTTGACAAGGAGGAATTTTAATTTAGCTCTTACAAGGCTAAAAAGTGTAAGATGTGAGAAGAGTAATATTATTCATTCATTAATTTTTCCAATAGGTGAACATGATTATACAATAGCAGATGATTTCTATTATATCCTTGACCAATACGGAAATATATACCAAGCAATTAAAATAGAAATTACAATTGAAGGATTTTTTCAAAGATTTAATGAAATCCAAGAAAAAATAGATGGTTACATTAAAATATTTGAACCGTTATTAAATATGAAACCAGTTATGAAAAAAATAAATAACGCAATAGAAGAGAATAAAGACATTATACAATATCTTAAAGAAGAGAAAGTGGAACTCTCAGATAAGTTCAATTTTGATAAAATAAATAAAGATGACGACCTTTTTAAACAATGGAACTCTCAATTATTGTCCTTATTAAAATATAGAAATCAAATGATACAAATTAATAATAAATTGATGAAATTGAAAACGATATATTCAGGGAAAGATAAAAAATTTAGTTATTTAGAGTTTATCGAAAAAATTTCTTTTAATGAAGAGGGAATTGTAAGTGATATCCAAAATTCATTAGTTGAATTAAGAAAAGATTTAGTTAAAATTAATGAACAAATTTCTAAATTAACCGAGAAAGAATTAAAATTATTAAATTTAGATTATGAAAGATTAATAATAATGAGCAGTGAAAATTAAAATTGAAATGTCCTGCATGTAATATTGAGATGGAGCCCTTAGTGGCTGGAATTTTTCAATGTCCTCAATGCAAAAAAATTATTAAACGAAAAGATAAAGAAACACAATCAAAAGAGAAAAAAGAGATTGAACAGGGAGATTTTCAAGAAGGTGATTATTTCCATAAAAACGCAAGTTTAAATAAGCAATATGAAATCTGCGAAAAAGGAATTACGATAAATAAAACCGAAAATAGGCTATTTGCAGCATTGATTTGCCATAGCGCCTATTTAAAGGATGAAAAGTATGTTAGATTATCTTGGTGGAAAAATTATCAACATGCAGGTATGTTTAAAATCTATGATAAAGATGTTTTAAATAATATTATTATAGCTTTGGAGAAGGTGGATGAATCTTTTGATGATGTTTGGAGTTGGAGTGGGAAATATGGTAAAGAAAGACCTAAAACACAAGAAGATTTAGAAAAAGAAAAGAATTTAGAGATAATAAAATATCGGATTCTTGAAAATAAGACTTGTCCTAGGTGTCAGAAAAAAATGGATAAAATGAAATCACACTATGAGTGCCAACACTGTGGAGAAATTGTCATATTAGAAGGATATAAACAACCGATATTTAATATTGCATCAGAAGATCTTGATCTTAGTTTTCAAGCAAATTTTCCTATAAATTTTTACTTACCTGTGAGTGGGATAACAATCAAATGGTTAATGGGTGAATGGAAAGCATTAGCAGTGATATATTCTAAGGATAATCCAAATAAACGGTGGTTAAGGTTCTATTGGTGGGTGAGAGATTTGAGTAATATTTTGAAATTTGGGCAGAGAGAAATGGGGAATGGTACTCAGATGGGTTGGAAAGCTCAGAAAGGCATTTCTTCGCCAAACATTTATGATAAAAAGCTTATCAGACCACTAATCAATGCTTTAAAAAATATATCATTTGAATTAAAATGGGTAAAAAATGAATAAATTACATTAAAACAGAGAGATATATGGCAGAAACTCAAGATATGACATGGCAAGGATTATTGAATGATTTTCAAGTTGGACTTGAAAGAGCAGTAGAAAAACTGCAAAAAAGAGACGTAGAAAATATCCCAGGAGCAAAAGAAGCTCTTATTCAAAGACTTAATAATATGAAGATTCATTTTCCAAAAGATAATGGAGAAATTTTTGTAAAATCGATTAACGATAAAATCCAAAATGCTTTTTTTCCTAATACTAAGAATTTCTCTGAAGCTTTTGAAAAAATATTAAAATCACGAACTCACGAACAAGATTTTATTATCAATGAATTGTTAAATGGCTTTGTAAGCTCTAAAGCAAAAGCTATTGCATCAGGAACTCAAGGACCGATAATAGATAGAATGGTTGAGGCGTTTAGTAAAAGAAATGACTTTCATATCGTTGATCATCAATTTTTTGCCATGTTTGGAGATCCAAATAAACCACGGCATTATGTTAAGAAACAACTCGAAGAACTTGTGAATATGTTTGGACTTATATCCAAAGAACTCTTAATTGAAAAAGATGTAAGAAGGAGTGAGGAAAAGACTTATTTATTTTATACATTTCCAGATGAAATCATAAAAATACTTGAAGAGAAGTATTTGATAATTGATGATGAATTAGGATATGCATATGTTTCAAAAGATTTTGATAGGAATGTTTTCATATGTATGTTTTTGTCAAATATCGCCATAAATAGGGATGATATTGAAAAAATTGGAGGGGCTTATACAATAAATGGCATTTCTGCTATATTTGCTCTAATTTTATTACTAAGTTTTATGCCTAAATTAAGCCTTGATGAAACAAATCCTGTTTTAAATGATCCAAATTTTAATGATAAAAATATGAGTGTCATTCCAAAATCTTGGATGATGAGACAAGTTATGGAATCTTTATTTGAGCCACTTATTAAAATCATAGCATATAGAATAGGAGGAGGGTTGTGGTTATCGAAAATAATTGATTCAGAAATTAATAAGAAGATTCATAATCAAATAAGATTTCTTCTAAAAGATGTTAATAAGTGGATACTCGGTAACTTATGTCGAGTTGAAATACCAATTTTTATTGAGATATCAAATATATTTACCGAAATTTTAGTAGGGTATGAAGAGGAGTAAAATTACTATAATTAAGTGCTAGTTTATGAGTTATAAGAAAAAATCTACGAGAACAGTCAAATCAGGAAGAAAGAGGGAGAAATGGACTGATATTTTACCAAGATATTTAACTTTTATAAGTCATATGCGCCCAATTCTTAGAGAGACAAGAAGGATAATCATAAATTTAGATGCAGACTTATTATTAGACACAGAAGTATTAGATAAAATACGTCAAGAAGAAGAAAAAAGAAATATTCGTAAAGTGAGAGCGCTTTCAGAATTTTCTGCAATGTATAGATCAAATATCTATGAAATTATTAAAGATTTTATTGTTAAATATCACGATAAAATTCCTATCATAGATATTAAGGATTACATAATAGATTTTCTTCATGAATCTGTTGATGCATTAAATATATTGCGTCATATAACTAATCCTGATGAGCTTAATTTAGAAAATACCTATTTATATAAATTAGTTAAATTTATTGAGGAGATATTATTTCCAAGGGGAGCAAATCTTAAAACCATTTATAACAAACTACTTCAGTATTCCCCTGATTTTTACGAATGTCAAAGGCATATATTACAACCTCATACCTTTTATCGGGAAAAATTAGAACAAACAGATTATTTTGAAATTCCTGGAATATCTCCAAAGATTTATCAAATAATCAATAATATAACATCACTTTATAACTTAGATCCTAATTTTGGGGAATTCCCTGAGAGAAAGAATCATGAAATTCCAATGGTTTTAAAAAATGATATATTTCTACCCTATGTTGACTCGATTGCAAATACTGAAGAAGAAGCAATAGAAAAGATTGCTGAACGGATTGGATTACGTCAAATTGATGGAATATTTTTAGCCCCCCAAGAAGATTTTATCGATATTTTATTAGAAAATAATTACTTACGTCCTAATAATCAATCAGATGGAACTATTAGGTATTACCCACAATTTAGCAATGAAACTTTAATATTATATTATTTAGCCTTTTCTTCTCAAAGACGAGGTTTTTTATCAAAAGAATTAATCAATTGGATTTCAATGAATTTTTCTTTTCTAATATATATGGGTATTTTAAAATGGAAATTATCTGATGAAAATATATTTTATGCTATCTTTAAAGATTTGCAAACAAATGAAAAAATTCTTCCATATTTGATGAAACTAATATGTTTTCCAAATTATTTAGGATTAGATAAGATGAAAATTAGAGATTCAATTCAATATCGGAAAGAAATCTTTAATTTTATTGGTTCTCAAATTGATAATCTTAAAGAATTTATTAATGAAATTGCATTATATTGTGAAAAATTTGAGATTAAAAAATGAAAAATTAAATTGAATAATATAAGTTGATAAGAATGAGTAAACATAATAATGAAAAAGATGAAAGAATTACATATTCAGATGATGTTATAAAGGAACGACTTGGAAAATATGGAGCTGTATACTTTCCTTCGGATATTAAAGAGACGGTAGATGATATTCTAGGAAATGAAGTTAAAAAAGAGATTTTAGAAGACTTTTTTAATGCCTTAAAAAAATATAACGAATTCATTGAACAATTAAAAAATACTAAATTGGCCCCAAATTTAACAGTTCTTCTATATGGTCCTCCTGGCACTGGTAAAACTTCATTAACGAGAGGTTTTGCTAAGAAACATAATATACCAATATGTGTTGTAGAATCTGACAGACTTGTATCACCATTACTAGGTGATACTATTAAAAATATTAGAGGAGTTGTTGAATTAGCAGCAGAAATCGCTAAAGAAAGACGTGCCTTTATTTTATTTTTTGATGAAATCGATGCAATTGGATCTGAAAGATCTAATATTCATGAAGTAGGAGAAATTAAACGAGCAGTAATATCTTTTCTACAAGTCATTGATAGAATAAATTATGAAGGAGTACCATTAGCTATTTTCGGTGCTACAAATCATCAGCATCAACTTGATTCGGCAATATGGCGTCGTTTTACATTCCATTTTAAATTTGAGTTCCCCGATTTCCATTTGAGGAAAAAAATTATTGAAGCTTTCATTACTAAGATAAAAAATGCGAAAATCGGAGTTGATAATACAATTAATTCAAATTTAAATCACGAATATGAAGAAATTCAGATAATTTCAAATGATTTAAAGGCTAAAATAGGACGAACTGTTTCTGAATTTGATGATAATTTATTATGGGAAGAATTTAACAAAAAAAATGACTCAGAAGGTCTTTTAAAATTAACATATGGATATTCAGGATCTGATATTGAAAGAGGAACGAGAGTTGCTTTATTAAAATCGATGAACACAGAACTAATGACTTATGATATTTTTTACAATTCATTAAAGTTAGTTGGT
>JBHLKB010000093.1:0-8268 GCA_048887205.1 Candidatus Hodarchaeota archaeon | reverse complement strand
TAAAAAGACTTAAATCTTTAGTTTCCATGAAGATTTGAAAATTTTTATTGTTTTAGTTTTATATTAGCTTTTCAATACATTATAAATAGTTAAAATGTACTGATAAATAAATACTAACTAGAGAAATTCAATTTGATTTGCAAATTAAATATCTCTTAAAAATTATTTTAAGAACCTAAATGTAAACAAGAAGTTATCATTGCATTTGAGTAAAATTACATTCCTCAGCTTATTTTCTTATAGGAAATCCTTAATCTCTGGATAATTTCATTCACAGAAGTATCCTGTTCAGTAAGACGCAGAAAAACATCTTCTAAACTAGCACCAACCTTTTCTACTTGCTGGCGGAGTTCATACAAAGTCCCTATCCCAACTATCTTACCTCTATGTATGATACCTATACGATCACATAAATCCTGAGCAATTTCCATAATATGGGTAGAAAAAAGAACTGACCCCCCCTGCTTAATATAAAATTCTAAGATTGATTTTACCACCTTTACTGATTTCGTATCAAGCCCTGAAAGCGGTTCATCCAAAATAAGCAAATCTGGTTTATGTAATATAGCTGCAATTACTTGTATTTTTTGTTTATTACCATGCGATAAAGAAGCAATAAGTTCATCATAACATTCAATTGCTGTAAGGCTATCCAAATAGTTCTTTATTAGTTTTGTTGTCACAGTTTCATCTAAACCTCTTACTGATGCTATAAAATCAAATAATTCTTTTGGTGTTAAAGACTCGAAAATTAAAGGTTCTTCTGAAACATAGCCTACTCGATGTTTAATTTGGAGTTCATCATCTTCTGGATTTAATCCAAAAATTTCCATTTCTCCTTCATTCGGCTCAAGAAGACCCAGAAGTAGTTTTAATGTTGTTGTTTTTCCCGCACCGTTAGGCCCCAAGAGACCAAAAATCTCTCCTCTGCGTACATCAAAAGAGATCCCATTTACAGCTTTAACATCTCCAAAGAATTTTTTTAGATTTTTAACGATTATTACCTTATTATCAGAGATATTAACTTTTTCAGGATAAATTGCTTTTCCTTTTTCTATTGTTGATATTTCTTTTACTAGCAAACTTGATCTTCTTCTTATAAATATTGCCCCAATAATGACTATTATAATAGTACTAATGGTAATTATTGTATCTAAAAGGCTAAAAGAAATCCCAGCACTTTGCAATACATTTTCTTCTTCACTTTCTTCTTTTAAATCTGTCAAATTATGACTAAAAACATTATATAAAATGGTGTTATAATAAGAATGATATAAATAAAGTCCTATTTGATGATATTCTATCTCATTTGCCATTATGACGTTATTATCACTCAACTCTAAGAATAACCCAATACCACTGTTGTTGCTCACAAAGTTTAACGTAATAGTGGCATTATTACTTGATCTTAAATATATCCCACAGAACCTGTTGTAACTCACGAAGTTTAACGTAATAGTGGCATTATTACTTGATCTTAAATATATCCCACAATCCCCGTTGTAACTCGCATTGTTATCCGAAATAGTGTTAATATTCCCCCAATCTAAAGATATCCCTACTTCATTATTGTAGTTTGCATTGTTTTCTATTATTTTGTTATTATTTCCTATTATAAATATTCCTTTATTATAATTGTTATTTGCTGTGTTTCCTAAAACATTGTTATTATTACTTTCCCCTTCGAAATACCTTTCCTGCCAACTCACGGTTAAAATCTCTCCTATAAATATCCCAATATAATTGTTATTTGCGTCATTTCCCGAAAGGGTATTATTATTACTCGTTTCTAAGCATATTCCAATATCCCCATTGTAGCTCATGTTGTTTGTTGAAATTGTATTGTTGTTACTCAAATTTAAAGTTAATCCGTTGAAACCATTATAACTTGCATTGTTTCCTGAAATAATATTGTGGTTACTCTCGTCTAAATATATCCCGTTAAGGTAATTATTAATTAAGGAGTTTCCCGAAAGAATGGTATTATTACTATTATACAAACGTATCCCATAACTATTCGATGATAAGTTATTGTTAATCAAGGCCCCATTTGACACATTATTTAACTCAATTCCGGTAGCAGGAGTATTATAAAATCTAGAATCTCTTATTATAAAAAATACCTTGGAATTTCTAATTTCAAGACAACTATGAGTTGGATAAGAATAATTATTTGAATGAATAATACTAACATTTTCTATAATATAGGGATTGTCCCAAGAGCCGTTACCAGCACACCAAGGTTGGATTGAAATTTCCGTCCATGTATAGCCAAATGCTCCCGAATCATCTATTAGAAGAGGATCTATATTCCAGAGATCTGATGTTATTGGCTTCTTTTCAAATTGATAAACAAAATTTCTTGGTACTTCTATAGTTTTTGAGCTAAAACTAGAACCTATCGTGCTTATTAAATGATGAAAAAAAGCTATAAAAATTAGTAAAATAATTTTTTTTTGTATTGAATTCAGGAAAATAGCACTATATAATGTTTTTAATATAATCTTATGTATTTGATCCTAATAAAATATATAACATTTATTATATTCATTTTTAAACACGAATCAAATGGTTATAGATAGTATTAATCTTGAAATCTATGAGTTTTTTAAAGATATATAGAGTTTCCTTGAATTGAATAACCAATTTCAAATTTCCTTTTTACTTATACCATCTGCGTTAATCGGGAAGATTAAATTAAAAATCACAATGGTAATTAAAAAACCAATGGAAAGAATGAAAATTGAAAACACTAACATGGTTATAACACCATTAGTTAAAAGAAGTATTAATTCAACCACATAAACAGAATTAAAAACAACATATTCTATAAAGAAAATAAAAAACCATTTCAAAACTTTTTTCTTTGGAAAAACTTCTTCAATTAGAAAGGTTTTTTTCGTTTTTCCGAAAAGATAAACCCTTAACTCAAACATTAAAAAAGTGAATAACAATATAAATGGTAGAGTTCCTAAGGCTATTAAAAATATATACAAAAATTTTGAACTACCAACATACATAATAGGAGGTGTTAAAATAGTAATAATTTGAATCAGTAAAATTAGAAGCAATTTTGCTTTCGCCTGTTCTCGCGGAACCAACGGTAATGATGCTAATATAGCACTTCCAGATGATTCTACGCTTAATAAACCATAAACTATCATCCCAGAAATTATAATATTAAAATTCACAAATATTAACCAATTAAATATAAAACTAACATCTAAGAGTGTTATGCCCCAGATGTTAGTACTATAATAAGCAAATGTAAAGAACCAATTAAGTATGATTGGCATTATCATCGACATGAATGATTTAAGATCACGGGAAGCTGTTAATAAGTCCTTGTTTATATATGCCTTAACTGGAGGCTTGATACTTGCTTTTATTAGAAGTTTATCTGTTAAAAAATTTTTTTTAGCAGGTCTGAATTTCGAATAAGTGGAATATTCAATACCTTTTTTCGCTTGGTTATATACAAACCAAGTAAGAATTAAAAAAAGAATAAACCCAATAATAATATTATACCAAATTTGTAAAGGAATTTGAGTTGGGGAAATAAAGCTTGATAATAAATATCCTGGAGCAATAGGGAAAGGAATCATACTTAGAATAAGAATCACAACAGAGGGTAAGCTTAGATTAGCAAACCAGGCAAAGATTGAATCCATCGAACTTAATGACCATTGGATTAAAACTATGCTTGAAATTATAATTATAATATAAAAGATTAAGTTAATTAAACGAATAGTATGTGTTTTTGATGAAGAAATTTCATTAATATCCACAGTTTTACTCATTCTTATGCTAAATAAGACAAGTACGTTAAGAGAAAATATTGTATTTAAAATCGAAACCACAACACTAACAAAAAAGATTAAAATATTCTGAGTTCCTATGAGCAAAACTATGGGTAGAGAAATTGCTATTACGATAAGGGGAACATCTGAACTGCGGAATATAGTCAAAAGAACTAACTTTCTTAATTTCTCTCGCGAGATTGGTAAGGTTTCAAACCATTTAAAGATTTTTCCACCTATAATCTTATTTGTGTTTAACATTGCCATAAGAAAAAAATTAAAAAATTGGAGTAAAAAATAAATACAAAAAAGAACGCTACCCGTAAACAAGATTAAATCTATTGGAATTGTACCTTCGTTAATAAAATCTAATACTTGGAAGTAAGCAAATAAAGGAATAACAGGTAAAATTCCGAATATTACAGCACTGGCAATCTTAGTTAACACAATCTTTCTTGTAAATGACTTCTGACTTACCAAGTATCTCTTGAAATAGCGATATCGAACAACTCCCAAATTTTCAAGCTGTTCTTCAATTATTATTTCATGGGTTGTGATTTTTGCTAAAGAAAATAATTTCAATTCTTTCTTTTCCATGATAATAGAGTAATTTTTTTCTTAGTTTCGTATCATATTTCTTCTTTATTCCTAATAACATTTCATTTTGATTGTATATTAAATATTTTTATAAAACTATTTTAAGAGTTTGTATTAATACTAATTATAATTAAAATATCTTAATTAAAGTAGGGAGTTGTCTATAAATGAATAATAAAAAAGGGACAGTCCAATGTATAAATGATGAAATCTTAGAAAAGATGAATTTGAGAAATCGTTATAAATTTCTAAATAATAATTTGACGAGTATTCTAAAACCGAAATATTTCAATTTTTTGCGTGAAAGTCAAAGGTTTTACCTAAAATTTGAAAAAAAGTACAATATAAATCACACTGAAGATCTTTATGAATGGATTCCTGAAATTGGGAAACAGGGCTTGGTTTCAAGAGTTAAAAATTTTGAAGAATTGGATTTGAACTATGAACCTTATGGATTAACGGCAGAATTCATGAGGATTATAGCTACAGATTTTTTCGATCCTCAGTTGGTAATGGGAATGGGAGCAAGTGTATTAGCAGCTAATCCAATAATGCTTCACCATGAAAATGTTGAAGAACGTTTGAAAGCATTAAAAGATTTAGTCACTGGAGAAAAAATAGGATGTCTTTGTATTACTGAACCAGAAAGAGGTTCTGATGCAGTTCACATGCTCACGACATGTAAAGAAAATGAAGATGGCAGTTATACTGTAAATGGTCAAAAGATTTATCAAACAAATGGTTCGAAAGCGGATTTAGCAATACTCTATGCTGTTTCCGAGCAAAATAATGGGAATACGATGGCTCAGTTTTTAGTAGATACTTCATGGGAAGGATGGAACGCTGAAAGAATTAACATTCCTTGGACTCCAAGAGTACATGTTGGTAAGGAAACTTTTACAAACTTAAGAATCCCCCCTGAATATGTTTTAGGTAAACCAGGCTTAGGGAGAGAACATCTATTTGAGGGATTAAATCTTGAGAGGTTAGGCGTCGTGCTCGTAAATGTAGCAGAAGCATGGAATGCAATTTCACACGCTACTATCTATGCTAATATGAGAAAACAATTTGATAAGGAAATATTAAAGTATCAGGGTGTTGGTTTTCCTTTAGCAGAAATGTGGGCCAAAACAATGAGTTTAACCTTGGCAACTTTACATATTTGTCAGATAATTGATGAGAAAATGGAACAATTTGGTACTCTTCCAAAAAGTTTTAATCTAGCACTTTTTGCTATTGCTTCACAGTTAAAATCTCAAAGTGCAAAATTATCAGAAAGAGTATGCTATGGTTGTGCTAACCTTATGGCGGGTGCTGGCTTGTGTGATAATACTTTAATGAGTGATTTATTGGGGATCTCAAGAATACACCAAGTTGGAGGAGGAACCTCGCAAATCCAAGATTATATAATGAGTCTCGCCTTAAGACAATTATTTAAGATGCTATAATAACTTAAAATTTTTCTTTTTATTAAATATAAATTATAAATCTACTGACTTGATTAAATTCAAATTGAAGATTGAAGATTTAATTGAGATCATTTATGAGAAAGAAGAAAACGGAATCTGTACACTTACTTTCAACATTCTTAAAAGAAGAAATGCTTTATCATATGTTACCTTCTTAGATTATTACAGTCTTAACAAAACAATTATTAAACTTGTTTTATATTTATTATTTTTATTATAATATGATATTTTTAGCGCAACCTACCTATGTAGATTTTTTTTATTAGATACGGAGGTATTAGTGATGGGAGATTATGAAGATGAAGATTATGTTTATTGTAAAAATTGTGAAGAGGAAATACTACGAGATGAAGCAATTTATGTACGTGGAGCCCCCTATTGTGAAACATGTTATCAACAAGCTGATGAATACGGGATCTATGATGAATATAATGATGATGAGGATGTTGAAGATGATGATGAAGACGATGATGATGACGAAGACGACTAAAATTAAATTTCTTTTACATAAACTTATGATTCATTTTTAGTATTTTTATCAATTTTAGATTCCAGGGAGTAATATTATCGAAATTCTTTTAAAAATTGGTTTCTTCTAATAATTTTGTTTTAAATAAAATACACTAATAAAATGTTAAAATGATTGTTGATAAAATTGCTTTTGATAACGAAAAGTACCTAAGTGAGCAATCTAACAGAATTTTAGAACGAGCAACTCAGTTTGGGAATAAATTGTACCTCGAGTTCGGCGGAAAACTGATATATGATTATCACGCTTCAAGAGTTCTGCCAGGATTTGACCCCAATGTTAAAGTAAAGCTTTTGAAGCTTCTTGAAGATAAACTTGAGGTTATCGTATGTATCTACTCTGGAGATATTGAAAGGAAGAAGATTCGTGCTGATTTCGGAATCAGTTATGACGCTGGTACATTGAAATTAATCGATGATCTTCGGGAAGGGGGAATTAAAGTATGTGCTGTGGTAGTGACGCGCTATAAGGGACAAGAGATTGTAAAGCAATTCATGAATAAACTTGAGCGAAGAAACATAAAAGTCTATACGCATCATCCGATTAAGGGCTATCCAACCAATATTGATTTAATCGTAAGTGAAGAAGGATATGGCGCAAATCAATATATCGAAACTTCTAGACCTATAGTAATTGTTTCAGGACCTGGACCAGGTAGTGGTAAATTAGCAACCTGCCTTTCCCAAATATATCATGATCATATAAGGGGGATTAAGGCAGGTTATGCAAAATTTGAAACCTTTCCTATATGGAATTTACCTTTAAAACATCCTGTAAATATGGCATATGAATCAGCAACTGCTGATCTTGGAGATTTTAATCAAGTAGATCCATACCATCTTGAAACATACAATATAAAAGCAACAAATTATAATAGAGATGTGGAGATTTTTCCAGTAGTCAAGAAAATAATGTTAAGGATCATGGACACCAATTTAGTATATAATTCTCCTACGGATATGGGGGTAAATATGGCAGGATTTGCTATTAGTAATGATGAACTTGTACAACAAGCGGCAAAGCAAGAAATGATCCGAAGATATTTTCGATATACTTGTGAATATGCAATGGGTCTTTCAGATAAGAAAACAGTACAACGAGCAGAATTACTTATGAAGGAATTGAATCTTACCACATCTGATCGGAAAGTGGTTAGCTACGCCCGCCAAGCTTCTATAGCTGCTCAAGAAAAAGGTAAAGGACATGAAGGTGTATTTGCAGGAGCGGCATTACAGTTAAAGAATGGAATTATAATAACAGGTAAAAACTCCTCACTGATGCATTCTGCTTCCAGTTTAATCCTAAATGCCATTAAAGAATTGGCAGGTATTCCTGATAATATCCATCTTTTATCCCCAAATATATTAAACTCTATAAGTAAATTAAAATCCGAAGTTTTCGACCATAAGCCATTGAGTCTAAATCTAGAAGAAACTCTTATAGCTTTAAGTATTAGTGCTGACTTCAATCCTTCTGCTAAAGTTGCAATGGAAAAACTTAAAGAACTTAATGGTTGCGAAATGCATTCAACTCATATACCAACACCGGGAGATGAAGCCGGTTTAAGAAGGTTGGGGCTTTATATAACATCAGATCCCAATTTTTCATCAGATAGACTTTTTATAGCCTAATATATAGAATTAATTCGAAATTCTTTTAAAAATTGATTTCTTTTAATAATTTTGTTTAAATAGTTTAATCATAAATGAAAATTGGTTCTTAAATTGATGTATTAAATCATGAATTCTAACAGTAAATTTGTTTTTGTTACAGGAGGAGTAATGTCTGGAATTGGGAAGGGAGTTGCCACAGCAAGTATTGGTAAAGTACTTCAATTTCGTGGATTTAAAGTGTCGGTTGTCAAAATAGATCC
>JBHLKB010000092.1:0-8378 GCA_048887205.1 Candidatus Hodarchaeota archaeon | reverse complement strand
AGTATAGAATTCACCTAATTTTTTTTTCTCTTTATAATCTCGAGTTTTCCCATATAAATTACTAATAATATCAAATTTTTGTTGATTTAAATCAAGAGACATTCGATTTTTTTTACTTTCTGTTGATGTTTTTAGTACTTTTAGTCTCTCAATTATTCTCTTAAGAAAACATTCGGCATTAGGACTAAATAATCCATTTCTATAATATTCTTTTAAACTCTTAATGATGTTTTCATTTTCGAGGTAATTAATAAAATCTCGCATCTATATGGGAACTTGATTTGGTTTCTTTAAAAATAAATCATAAAAATATTTCTTTTTTTTTATTTGTAATTTAATAGTAGCAAATAAATATCCATTTTGCCCTATAAAATTGAGGAAAATGGAAATTGAGAAATAAAATACCAAAATATAACATATTTAAATAACATTGCACTATATTTTTTTGGTAGAGAAAAAGAAATTCATGAATGAATTATGGTTATAAGCATCCTTCTGATAATAACTTCAATAATAATTTCCATTATTGGAATCACCTATGTTATTTTTAATCGCCATGTTTTCGGCAATAAATTAATTCTCCTCTTAAATATTCTCATATATTTATTCCTAGGCATTTGTTTTTTTACTCTTTTTTTTTTATCAACAGAAACTTATTTTAATGAGGATATTGGATTAACTATTTGGTATTTTTCAATAATATTTTGGGTATTCTCCATAATTATGTTGAATATTATTCATAGATTCATGATCAAATTTGAAGAAAAAGTAATAGTATCCATAATTTTTTATTCATTTATAATTGGTATAATTATAGGTTTAACATCTCTTTCTAACTCATTTACAGTAATTTTGAATGGCGGGAGTTATTCTTTTATATTTCAGAATGCATTACTATTGGTATTTCTATTAATTTATAATTCTATAATATTTGGAGTAATGTGCTATAATCTCATTAAATATTTTTCAAGTATTCGTGATTTACGATCAAGAAGGATTTTAAGTATTCTGACATTTCAATTTTGTTTTACTATTTTATTATATTCTGTTTACATCATTACTCAAAATATCATAATCAGATACCTTTATGCTGCAATTTACTTAATAGGAGCATCTTTTACAACTTATGCTATAATTAAAAAGCCATTTTTATTTATTGAACTTACCAATAAGATTTATGACTTTATTATATTTCATAGAAGTGGAATTCTATTATATTCATACAATTTCGAAACTGGAGAAGAAACCGATGAATCACTCTTAAAAGGCTCAATTCTTATAGGAATTAATCATATCCTCTCAAATTTTATCAATAAAAAAGATCAATTAGGGCTTATAAAAATGCAGAATAGAGATATTATACTTGAATATGATAACAATCATGGGTATGCACTTCTACTGACAACAAATCATAAGAACGCATACATCGATAAAGCGGTCAACAATTTTATGAATAAATTTACTTCATTAAACAAAGAAAAATTGGAAAACCTAACTGGCTTAATCGATGTATCAGAATTTAGAAATGCAAAGGATGTAATTTTGGAATTTTTCGAGCCCTATGTTGTAAAAAAATGAAGAAACCGGAACAATAAATTTAATATAGAAAATGCTTAATTTAGCTGAATTCTACTCATTATTTTAGAAATTATCAATAATCAAATAAGATTATATTTATGATATGTTTTATAATCATTAACATATTTGTATTTAATTTGTTACTTGTAGAAATCACATAACTGAATAAAATATTGGTAATAGTTATTTTCGGTTAAAAAATTAAATGATTTACATGGTATTTTTTATAATTCTAATAATTGGATATATATTCATTTTGTGTGCTGGAACTTATACATTAGTTTATATCTATATTCATCCTGAAAATTTTGGGATTAAATTTACGGCGATTTTAAATTTTTTAACCATTTTCAATGCCACTATGATATATTCAACTTTTTTTGTACTTTCTGTATCAATTATTTTCTCTGAAAACATTAATATTATCTTATGGAAATTTTCTATCATCTTTGGTTTTATTTCTTTAATGTTAACATCATTGAGCTATACTTTTTTAAAAGAATTTAAAAAGATACCATATTTTCCCTTTTTGTATTTCACTATACTTTTTGGATTACTAATAGGTTCTTTTTTCTCACCAAATTCGGTTCAAGCATTTGTAAGTTCATTAGGATCTCCCCCTTTTTTAATTATGGATATTTCAAAAATAAATTATACATTTGAGATCATAACTGGACTGATTATAATCATTTTTCAATGTTCTTTAGTAATCTACTATTTTATACTTTCTTACTTGATATCAAAAAGAGCAAGAAATAAAAAATTAGTTAAAGGTTTAGGTATTAACACTATAATATTTGCTTTTCCAATGTTAATGTATATTTTTTATATTATATTTAAATTGCCAATTTTCAGAGAATTGCATATCCTTTCTCTATGGGTCAATATTTTTGGGATTTGTTATATTTTAGTAAAGAAACCTGAAATGTTTTTAGAATTAACTAATAAAATCTATTATATCAATATTTACCATAAATCAGGAATATTATTATATTCATACAAATTTAGAACCACCAATAATGAAATTGATTCAGCTGTCTGGGGAAACATCCTTATTGGAATTAATCATATTCTTTCTGAATTTATTGATAAAAAAGACCATATAGAAGTGCTTCAAACAGATAATTCAGATATTATTGTGAACTATGATGAAATTGGATTTGCTGTAGTGTTAATAACAAATCGTAAAAATGCTATATTAAAAAAAATGATGAATAACTTTGCTGAAGAATTTCGAAATAAATATAAAAATGAATTAAGTGAAATTCAAGATCTCAATAAGTTAATCAACGTTTCTGAATTCAAACAGACAAAAGATATTGTTGAAAAAAATTTTCAAATGTATTTATGACAATATTGTCATTCTAAAACCGGTCTAAAGAACTTATAAATAAATTATAAGGCTAAACCTAATTATAAATAAAAACTATATAGTCTTAAAAAAAAATTGGTGTCAACGATAGATGTCTTTAAAGTTTTGTCCTACATGTGGAAGTGAATTAGAACCAAATGCAATGTATTGTACTTCTTGTGGAGCAGATTTAAGCACCAGAAAAGAAGTCTCTGAAACAGTTTCTGAAAAGAAAACTCAACCAGCTATTAAAATAGGGCAAGAAGGTGTAGAATATGCAGATTTTTTCCCTAGACTATTCGCATTGATTCTTGATGGAATTATAATTGGTATAATTGGATCAAGTCTTTCATGGATATTTTTTGTACCATGGATACCATTTAATATTTTTGATCCCTTCGGAGGATGGTGGTATGTTTCTTTTCCTTTTGATTGGTTAATTGGATTTTTATATTCTTGGCTTTTAGAGGCAAAAAATAATGGTCAAACTGTTGGAAAAATGGCTCTAAAAATACGAACTGTAGATGAGAAAACCCTCGATACTGCAACCACTAGTAATTACGCGATAAACAATCTTTTAAAACCATCTGTTTTTCTATTACTAGATTTCATTATTGGAGTTTTCAAAAATTCTGGAGATCCTAAAAAACGATTGCGGATTATGCAAAATGCCTCTGATACTGTAGTAATAAGAGTAAAATAAAACTATAAGTAATTTTTATTATATAAACCTACTTTTTTTTCCCTTTCTTTTAACTCATTAGAAAATTCTGACTATCTAAAGATTTAAAAAGCTATATTTTTATGGATAACCACAGAGATTGTTTTTTCAATATTTAACAATATTTTCATAAATGGTTATTATAATGGAATTAGTAGAATATCAAGATTATGAATGGGCAAATGATTGGAACATTATTGTGAGTTTATTCGAAACTATTGACAACTTAAAATCGTTATTTAAGAAGTTAGATGTTCCATATTTAAGGGAAATACAACAAAAATTGTTAATTCTTAACCTAGAGAAATATGTCTGGTCTTTGCAGAATTACATCATCGAAAAATATTCATAAATAGATAGGTTTTTAGAAATATATATTTTCACTCTGATCTATAGAGAATTCTATATATACATGATCACTCACCCTAAAAACGAAAATTAACCTTTATTAAAACTTAGATTGAGTTATTATTTAAAATAATAATTTCATGAATAATTTTTAGATAAAGGTGTTTTTTGTAGTATGAGTGAAGAACGACGATTTAGTCGAGGTCAAAAATTGAGTTTTTCAATTGGTAATGGCGTTGAATGGTTTATCAATGCTGCGTTTAATCTCTGGGTTTTTACCTTTTATTTCGCTGCTGTAGGATTAACCATCTTTTGGATTAATTTGGCATACATTATATGGACTTTATGGAATGCGTTTAATGATCCCTTGATCGGATATATATCAGATCGAACACACACCAGATTTGGGCGTAGAAGAATATATATAATGATTGGCATAATTCCAGTGCTTTTATTAGAGATTTTGATCTGGCTTCCACCTATCACTGGTGAAATAGCACAATTCATTTACTTATTGATTATGTTATTGTTATATGATACTGCTTACACTCTTATTGCACTACCTACAGATTCTTTATTTCCAGAATTATATACATCCGTGGAAGAAAGAGCAGAAGTTAATAGTATTAGACAAATTTTAGCTGCAGTGGGTTTAATCTTAGCAGCACTCATACCAGGGATATTTATTGGTGAAACAAATACTAGGGATGGATACTTGACGAATGGCATAGTTACTGTTATAATTGTTGGAGTGGCCTTGGTAATCTTTATTAAATGGGGTGCTGTGGAAAGGGAGGAATTTAAACTTGACTATCAACAAGGTTTTAGTTATATAGAAGCATTAAAACACACTTTTAAGAATAAAGGTTTTGTGCTGTATATTATAATGTTTTTTTTCTACGAATACATTCTCTTATTACTAGCAACAATTGTTCCACTATTTGGACAGGAGGTTTTAGGAACTACATCGGCATTTGAGACATCGATTTTGATGGGGTTATTATATATCATAGGAATAGCCTCTATATTTTTATGGAGAAAACTTGATGTGAAGCTGGGTGGAAGAATAGGCTATGGAATATCGATGGTTGCATATGTAGTGGCTACATTACCTATGTTATTTATATCGGATTATATGTCAGCAATCTTTGTCGTAATAGCGATGGGTATTGGTTTTGGTGGAATGCTGTATTTCATATGGTATATTGTTGCAGACACTATTGATTTTGATGAATTAAAAACTGGTGTAAGAAGAGAAGGTATGTTTTTCGGTATTGCAAACTTTTTTATGAGGCTTTCGATGGTTCTCTCTATTTCAACAGTAAGCCTTGTCTTTACTCAGACAGGTTGGGAAACCTATATTCCCAATATACCTGATGTTAAAGTTGGATTAAGGTTTCTATTCGTTTTTATGCCAATTATTGCTATATACATTTCGATGATTTGTTTATATTTCTATCCTTTCACAAAGAAAAAGGTACTTGAGATGAAAAAACAGCTTGCGGAATTACATGAACAAAAAATGGAAAAAGTAAAAACAACATAGAAAGTAATTTATTCTTAAATTTTAAATAATATTTTTTTAAATAATTCTTTTTTATATTTTTATTCGGTAGAGCTAGGGAGATCAACTGATTCATCAGATCCTTCCATTCCTTCTAATCTATGATAATCATCATAAGTACGTTTTTTTTTAATTTAAAGGATCTAAATTTGTTTTAAAGCTTGATTTAAATCCGCTAATAAATCTTCTGTATCTTCCAAACCAACCGAGAATCTAAAGTGTGTATTTGAAATATTCATAGATTTCAGTTCCCATGAAGCTAGGTCAAATCCTGTCATCACAGAAGTATATTCTATAAGAGATGTTAAATCTCCTAAAGATACTCCAACTTTAATTAGTTTTAAAAGTTCTATGAATTTATTGCATTCCTCTACAGTTTTCAACTCAAATCCTATCATCCCTCCGAAACCTTTCATTTGCCTTTTTGCTATTTCATGACCAGGGTGAGATTTTAGACCAGGATATACAACATTAATTACTTTAGGGTGATCCTGCAAGAATTGAGCTAATTTTCCCGCATTTAATGAATGTCGTTCCATCCGCAAGCTAAGTGTTCTAATCCCTCGTAAAATTAACCATGCATTAAATGGGCTAAGAACTTGACCTTGCGTCTCCTGCCAAAAATAACGAATGTTTTGAATCTCATTTTTCGGACCAATAATAGCACCTCCAAGGCAATCACCATGCCCATTAATATATTTAGTAAGACTTTCAACTACAAGATCCGCCCCTAATTCAAGTGGGCGTTGTAGTGCTGGAGATGCAAAGGTGTTATCTACAATACATTTGCCACCAACTTCATGAATTAAATCAGCACATGCTTGTATATCGATTATATCTATAGTAGGATTTGCAGGTGATTCAAGAAAAATAAATTTAGTGTTATTATCAATCTCCTTTTTTACTTCAGAAATATCGCAGAGATTTACTCTTTTAAACTCGATTCCCATTTGAGGATAGATTCTTGTAAGAAGTCGGTAGACACCTGTATATTGATTTGTGTGGATTATTATATTAGGAATATCTTCAGGTTTGAATTGTGGCATGAGTTTTTTTAGTTTATTAGATTGGACACGTTCAACTCGCTGCTGTAAAACACTTGTACAAGCAAGATGGACTGCTCCCATTCCTGAGGCAACTGAAATTGCACTTTCACTTCGATGCAATGTAGCTAATTTATTATCTAAAGCATAAAGAGTTGGATTTTCTGTCCGAGAATAATAATAATGGTTTTTTGATAGTTCACTTAAAGAGGAGTAAGTATAAGATTTTGTCGCATAAATGGGCGTTCGTAAACTATGTGATGTTTCAGGGTAAGGGTCCTCACCAGCACGAATTAATTGAGTGTCAAACTTGAGCTTATCCCATTTGTCTCGATTTTCTTTAATTACTTTTAGAAATGTTTTCTTCATTTCTGGCATGCAGCTCGCTATGTTTGGTTAAATAAATATTGTTTTTTTTCTATAATCTTTCAATAATGAAAACTTAGATAAACTTTTTTACAAATTTTCAATTATAAAATTGAAAAATATCATCATTAAGAATTGAATTAAAAATGACGTTGGAAGAAAATATTAAAGAAGCTATTATCCAGTGGGATGAAGATAGATTGAGAGGGATTTGTCGTACCGCTCTTGAAAATAATGAAGCTACTGCGGCAGAATTATTGAAAATTATAGGGAAAGTAATGCAATTCGTAGGGGAACAATTTGAGGAAGAAGAAATTTTCCTTCCAGATTTAATAGGTTCAGCGAATGTAGTGAAAAATATAATTGATGAAGTTTTAGATCCAGAGATTAGAAAATCTGGTGAGACTAAAGAAACTCTTGGAAAGGTTGTCATAGGTACAGTTGAAAGTGATGTACATAGCATAGGAAAAGACCTTGTAGGTAGTTTTCTTTTTTCCAATGGATTTGAAATTTTTAATTTAGGAGAAGAAGTACCTGCATCAGAATTTGTGAATAAAGCAGAAGAAGTTGGTGCTCAGATTATTGGTCTTTCTTCCTTATTAACAATATCGATGGGTTTTCAACGTGAAGTTATAAGTGAACTTCAAAATCGAGGATTAAGGGATAAATATAAGGTTATATTAGGAGGTTCACCAACATCAAAAGAATGGGCTGATGAAATTGGAGCTGATGGATGGGCTGATGATGCTATTGAAGCAGTTGTTCTAGTGAAAAAATTGCTTGGAGTTAATAATTAAAGGTGAAGAATAAAATGAAATTAAAAAGAATTAAAATCCTTTCTAATGATGAAATACAATCTATTCACTCTGCGTCTATAGAACTTCTATCAAACGTTGGAATTAAAATAGATTCTCCTTCAGCAAGAAATTTATTTAAGAAAAATGGGGCTGAAGTTAACGATAATGATCTTTTTATTAGGATCCCAGAGTCTTTAATAAAAAAAAAATTAAAAGAAGTTCCTAGTTCATTTAAATTACATGGACCTGACGGAAAATTTAATTTTGAAGTTAATACCACATCCACACAATTTGCTACTATTGGAACACCTGTTAAAATTTATGATCCAAGTAAAAAAAGTGGTGTTAGAAAGACTGTTTTAGCTGATACAATTAAGCAAATTAGGATTGTAGACTCGTTAAAAAACATAAATTGTTCTCACATAGATGTATGGCCTAATGATGTTAACTATCTCTCCCTTCATGCTCATTGTATTTATCAATGGGTTCATAATACCCGAAAACCGTATGGTTTAGGTTGTTTAGGAAGAGTCGCAAGCCAAGATATGATGAATATGGCATCCATTATAGTGGGGGGTGAGGAAGAACTCATTAAAAATGCTCGATTTGT
>JBHLKB010000091.1:0-8429 GCA_048887205.1 Candidatus Hodarchaeota archaeon | reverse complement strand
TCTAACGAACTATAATTCTTTTTATAACATCTGGTCGTTTCTTATATAGTATTCGGAATCCGCAGTGAGAACATTTAATACCAGGGAGTGCGCTTAATTCCTTTTTACTAACTTCCTTGCCGCAACTCTTCCTAGCACAGACGTATTTCATATTAAATCTAAATTTTCCATAATTAAAATACTTTTCGCTTAAAATCTTAAAGAAAAAATATATTTCATTTAGGGAATAATCATTAAAGAAGAGTATCTTAAATGTAGAGTGATTTTCGTTTATCCTCTGTGTCAACAAGCTGGAGATTGTCTAGATCTTTTTCTAACTGTTCTCTTTTAATCTGAAGATTCTTGGTAATATCATCAATATTATCTAATGAATATTTCTTTTTAATCGGTAAAGTAAAGGATTTTATGAGCATTTCTAAAAGAGTAATTGATGCTCTCAAGTCTGTAATATCTTCATTTACCATAGCAATGTTATCTGTTTCTGCTAGAAAAACTAAACCATCAATATTAAATCGTGCTTTTGCTAATGTTGGGATTAAACCATTAGCACCAATAATTACTCCTTTCTGAATTTTTTGACAGTTGCTTTCTTTTAAATAAAACTCTAATAATTCTCGATTAGTAGAGCTTATAAAGATTTTTGGTACTTTTGAATTTGTTTTTCTAGTATTTACTGGATATGCCCCTAAAGCAACAATTAAATTTACTCCATATTGGTAAACTTTTTCAGTAAGGAAATTAGATATTTTATATATCCCTTTCGGAGTAAGACTTTGGGCGTCAGCCGTTATTAACATGATATCTCTTAATTCATTTGGATCTTTCCAATAGAGTATTTCTGCTTTAGGAGCAGATAATAAACTATCATCCACAATAGCTCCAGCGGGATAATCATCAAAGATAATATCAATTAAATTATTTGCATTAAGTTGTCCAATTAGAGAATCTAATGCAAATTTACCAACATCGGCAATTCCTGGCATTCCTAAAATACATATGGGTTTTATAAAATCTTTTCTAACTAAATCATTATGTTTTATAATTCTTATTCCTTGCATAAGTTAACCTTTATTTATTAAAAAACATCCCTAATAATAGGGTGATTTTATCAGTTTAAAAACGATGTATTATCCTAGTAGACACAAGATTTATTGTAAAAGTAATATTTTCATATTATCAAAAAAGCAATTTAACGAATAACTCTTGTTCTTCTAATTATAAATAGAATATTATCTTATGATGCACTTAAAATATAAATGTAAAATGTGTGGTACATGCTGTCATGAGGTTCCCGGTGATTATACAAAACGAATTCCATTATATCCTGATGAGGTAGATAATTTAATTAAAATAGCAAAGGAACGTGATATTGGATTCAAAGTCATCGAAGATTTAGTGTTTCCTGATATTAAAAATAAAAAAATCTTAATCCTAACATATCGCATTAGATTAGATAATGAAACTCAAGGATGTCCATTCTATAATAAAACTAATGGTTGTACTGTTCATGATCAAAAACCTTTAGCATGTCAAGCATATCCATTATCATTAAAACGTGTTGATGCTTTTAATTTTGAAATATCAATCGATCCTCTTTGCAATTTTGTTATACAAAATTATAATGAATTAGAGAATTTGAACTTAGAAAAACTTAGGGAGATTTTTAAAGAAGAGTATCCAAAAGCCGAAAATTTTTACCGAAAAAACAAGAAATTAATATTTAAAATAAGAAAATTAGAAGTCAAAAATAAAATAGAAATACCACGCCAGGTAAGTCTTGAAGAATTCAATGAATATTTAAAGAAATGGGATCGTCAGGATTTAATAATTAAATGAATATTTGTCCTATATCTTCAATTTTAAATCACTCACTAACTCTTTAAATTTTTTATCCTCCATTGTCACTTCTTTGTATGTGTGTAAAGCGTCACCTATTATTTGAGCTAATATGTGCTTACAAAAATGACGCTTTTTCTTTATAACAACACTTTTATAGAAATCTTGACAAGAACAATACAATTTTGGATATATCATATGTTCTTGATTTTCTCCTTGAGTTGCCCAGACTATTCTATTCGAAGGTTTATAGGTATATTTTGTTATTCCTCTTTTTAACACCTCAATTACATTTGTTGATTTATTTGGATAAATCGTTTCTAAGAATGAAATAAAATCTTCATCGATTACTTGTTTTTCCTTGGCTTTTTGAAAAACACGTAATAATAAATCTTTTGACATTTGTATTCTATATAATTATTATTATTTTTACATAAAAATGATCACTAAACCATTGACTACTATTTTATATCTTCCAACTAGATATTTCCCTTCTATTTCTGGTGCAGAATTCTATTTTCAACGAATGGCAGAAATATTAACTCAAGTCTATAAGTATAAGATAGATATTTTTACCTCAAATGCTATAGATTTTAAAGCTTTAAGAAATCCTAATGGAAAAATAATAACTAAGGAAAATAAATTTTATGATCAAGTTAATAATCTAAAGATAAATAGATTCTCTGTCAGTTACAACGTCCGTGAAATTGATATATTAAAAAAATTGAACACAATTCCTGCATATAGAGTTCTAAATCTAAGTGAGGACTGTGTAATTAAACTTATTCAAAATGGACCATATTTAGGAGATTTGCTAGATTTTTTTTTGAAGAAACCAGACCTAAATTATGATTTAATACATGCTACTTTTTTCCCATATTTTAATTTGCTTATAAGTTTAATAATAGGAACTTTAATTAAAAAACCTAAAATTTGTACACCATTTTTCCACTTTTCTAATCCTCGATATTTGGATTTAAAATTGATTGAAGTATTGAAAAGATTTGATTTATTAATTTCTTGTACCAAAATTGAAAAAACTTACCTAATTCAAAAATGCCACATCCCACCAGAAAAAATCAGAGTTATTCCTATGGGTGTAGATTACGAAAAGTTTGAAATTAGTCAAAAAAAAAGATTGGAAAATGCTTCATTTAAGCAGAAATTTTTTAAAAAAGGAGAAAAAAAGTATAAACTAGTTTTATTTTGCGGACATAAGAATTATGAAAAGGGGGCACTTACTATTTTGAGATCAATACCTTATATTCTTAAAAAAATTAAAAAAGTCTATTTTGTTTTTATAGGCCCATCAACAATTGCTTTTAATCAGGAAATTTCCAAAATTCAAAAATTTGAAAATGCTAGGATAATCAATTTCACTCCAGATAATTTAGCAGGGTATTTTGATAAAAAAAAAATATCAGCATTTAAGGAAGCGGATGTTTATTTAATGCCAAGTCGTAGCGATGCTTTCGGGATATCATTTCTTGAAGCATGGTCTGCTAGAAAACCAGTCATAGGTGCAAGAATTGGAGCAACTCCAGAAGTAATCAGGGAAAATGTTGATGGATTATTAGTTAACTTTGATAATCCCCAAGATGTCGCTCGTAATGTCATTATTTTATTAAAAAGTAAAAGATTAAGAGAAAAATATGGCTTAGCTGGGCAATTAAAAGTATCCCAAAAATATACTTGGGAAAAAATTGCTCATAAAACGCATGAAGCTTATGAAAGTTTAATAAATAATTATAATTGATTGAGCAATGAAATTCATTTCTGGAAATCCATTTCTTAAAAAAGAAAAAGGTACTATCCTTCTTGACTTTGTACCACTTAATGAAATTATTAATAAATTCAAAACACCATTACTTGTTTTCTTGGAAAATAGAATTAGAGAAAATATAAGAACTTTTACTAAGGTTTTTAGCTCTGAATTTAAAAATTTCCACTGTTATTATTCTTTTAAGGCCAATTATCTTTCAGAAATTTGTAAAATAGTACATTCTGAAGGAATTGGAGCTGAGATTGTAGGGCTCCCAGAGTTAAGGTTAGCATTAAAACTTGGCTTTCCTCCTAGTAAAATAATAATAGGCGGTCCTTATTTATCAAAGGAACTTATAGAATTAAGTATCAAAAGTAAAGTAAAAGAATTTATAATCTATAGCTTAAATGATATAAAAAAGATCAATTCGATTTCTAAAAAATTAAATTACATTCAAAATATTTGTATTAGAGTAAATTCTCAGAAATATGATAGTAAATTGGGCGTTAAATTGGATAAAAGTACTATTTACCAATTAGAAGAAATCTCTAAAAATTGTAGTAATATTAAAGTAAATTCAGTATTATCCCATTATAGCACTCAAATGAATGATATCAAACAATATAAAAAAAATGTCCAAGCAATTGTTGACAATTTACAATTATTATCAGATTATGGTATTAACATCGATAATATAAATCTAGGAGGGGGATTTCCAGAAGCTACTGTCATGCCGTATGATCAACTGAAATTTATTGCGAAAGAGATAAAAATGACATTAAAGGAATTTAAAACGAACTATAGAAATATCTATTTTGAACCTGGAAGATATTTTTTAGGAGATGCTGGTATGTTTATTTCAAAGATTGTAAAAATTGGAATGAATAGATGGATTTTTTTGAATATTGGTAATCACATTTGCCCAAAATTTGCTAGATGCTCATTAAGATTTTACAATATTTCTCAAATTAATGAACCCCATAAATACAAAACTTCTATTGCAGGTATAATGCCCACAGATCAAGATGTATTAGCAAAAGATTACTTTTTTACTGAAAATTTAAGAGAAGGAGATAAAGTTCTTGTTGCTAACACTGGGGCATATTGTCTTACTTTTTCAAATAGATTTCCATATTCATTACCAAAAATAATTCTTGTCAAAGATAAAAATTTTAGAAAAATTTTTGATCCCGAAATTAATAAAGATTTCTCTTTAAATTGAATCTAAATACATTTTAAGCCATTTGATTATATAATATTTCGATATTACATTAATTCTAATTTTTTCATTATAATTCTTTTTGCAAATTAAATTAAAATTTGATTGAGAATGGAATCATTTATAAAAAACGCACGCAAAAGAGAAATAATTCGACCGGAGATAGAAAATTTCGGTTATGCTAACATCAAAATTATTGGTTGTGGTGGTGCTGGAAATAATACAATCAATAGACTAATGAAAATAGGTATAAGAGGTGCAAAATGTGTTGCTATCAATACAGATTGCCAGCATCTCGATAGTGTTGAATCACATATAAAAATATTAATTGGGAAAAATTTAACGAAAGGACTTGGGGCTGGAGGAAACCCTGAGATTGGGAGAGCCGCAGCTGAAGAATCACGAGAAGATTTAACTAAGGTATTAAGAGAGTCCAACTTGGTGTTTATCACATGTGGAGAAGGTGGAGGAACTGGGACGGGAAGTGCACCTATTATCGCAGAGATCGCAAAATTAGAGGGTGCTATCGTGGTTGGCGTGGTAACTTTACCATTTGATACGGAAATAGGGCGAATTGATAAAGCTAAAATGGGATTAAATCTTTTAAAACGTTATGTTGACACATTGGTAGTAATTGATAACAATAGGTTACTGCAAATAGCTCCTAATTTACCAATTATAGAAGCCTTTAGTGTGGCGGATGAAGTATTGGCTACTATGGTTAAAGGTATCACAGAAACAATCTCTTTACCGTCATTAATTAATTTGGATTTTGCCGATGTTAGAACTATTTTAAGCACTGGAGGAGTAGCAATTGTGGGAGTTGGTGAATCCTGTGGAAAAGAAAATCGAGTTGAAGAGGCTATTAATGACGCACTCAATACCCCTTTATTGGATGTAAGTATTGAGGGAGCAAAAGGAGCTTTAATTCATATTTGTGGAGGAAATGATATGACATTAGCTGAAGCCAATTCCGTTGCTAAAAAAATTTCTGAGAAAATGGATATGAATGATTCAATGGTGATTTGGGGTGCTCGGGTTTCAGATGAATTTGATGGACTTATACGAGTGATGCTTTTAATAACTGGGATAAAATCTCCTCAAATATTTGGCAGTGGGTATACTTTAAATCAATCTTTTTATAATCCTAAAATTAAAAAAACTTCAAAGCTAGGTTTATCAGATGATATTTTCAATATAGGGGAGATTGCCTTTGATTAAATTTTTTTTTAGTTATCCTTTATATATTTCTTTATAGATCTTTTTTCATGGAAAACAAATTTTCACCAGAAATTCAAACAGAAATAAATGAAATTATCCAAAAAATTCAAAGATGGAAGAATTTTTTTGATATTAAAATTGAGTTTTATTTTGATGGTTGGGCAATATTCTTAAGGGAAAAAAATGTATATCCTCGAAATATTACTATATTTAAGTCCTATGACCGAGATATATATTCAATAAAAAGTTTTGAAGTTCATCTCAAAAACTATAATGAGGAAGAATATAAGGAATTGTATTACGTAGATAACATTAAAAATAAAAATAATTTGGTGAAGGAATTAAAAGCACTTATTTATGGTAAAGATTTATTAGAGGATGCCTGTAAAATTTACAAGAATACATTTTTAAATGATTATTAAAATTCAGGTTTATAGAACTTTTTAAATTGCTCCTTTTTCTTTTCAGTATATTTATCTTCTAAAAACCTTAAAACTACATGATGGGGTATTCCATTAATTAACATTTTTACTGCTTTTCTTGCAATCTGTAAATTATCGTAATCTGCTATTATAGATATTGTTTTCCCATAAACTGACAGAAAACTCTCAGTATATCTTTCAATAGCTTTGCGCATCTCTCCATTTCTCCCTATTACGCGTCCTTTTATACGCTTGATTCTCTTATCAGATTTTCCAAGTAATTGTAACAAATTGAAAGTCTCAAATTCGTAATTTTCTTCTAATAATTTCATAGCTTTAATTGGATTAAAACCTCGATTGATCGCTTTTACTACTTTTTCTGCTGTGTAAACATTTAATGTCATATAATTTGGATCCTCCGGGTTTGGTAGAATCTCACAATCTCCTGACTTACTGTCTAAATTAATTTTAACTCCTAATTTCCTTTCAATCCCTTTTTTAGTTTCTCCATCTCTCCCAATCAGAACAGCAATGCGACTTTTTCCAATTTTCATTTTATTAGTTTAATGCTATAAATTATTTTTATTAATAGATTGTTTAATTTTCAATTTTAATGACTTCGTAATAAAATTCTTTAGGATCCGGAGTTTTTACCCCTAATTTTTTAAAATAGTTAAAAATATTTTTGATATCTCTTGCTAAATAAACTTCTGCTTTAGGATGGTGAATAGATACAGCTTGAGAGATATCTATTACTACTGGTTTTTGATTATGATATAATATATTAAATTCACTAAGATCTCCATGAACCAATTTAGCTTCTTGGTATAAATCTTTTACAAATTTTAATAAATCATTCATTAAATTATCTGGTTCTTTAGGACCCTTAATATCTTTTAATAGAGGGGCGGGAATAGATTCAAATCCAATATATTCCATAATTAAAATATTATCTTTAACAAATATTGGTCTGGGCACACTTAAACCAACCTTATATGCCCGTTTAAGATTTTTAAATTCTTTACTTGCCCATAAAAAAATCACCTTTGAAACATTACGAGGAATTTTTTTAAATCTGGGATCTCCAATAATATAATTTCTCATCCATTTTGAAGTATTACTGTCAATCTTATAGATTTTGATTGCAACTTCAATTCCGTTTAAATCATATGCTAGATAAATATTTGCTTCTTTACCAGCAGAAATAATACCTTCTATTCTCTCTAGCGGACCGTTTACTATTAATTTATTTAAATTAAAAACTGTTCGTTCATCAAAGACAGATTCTATTGCTGCTCTTTTTTTTGATTGATCAATCTTCTTAATTCTTTTAGCATCAACTTTTCTTTTTTGTAACTCATCTATATTGGTATCAAAATCTTTATCTATCTCATCATTTGCTTGTTCCTCAAAATCTTCATCTGTAGTATTATTATGCTCTTCCACTAAACTTTCCACTATGAATTTTTTTTAATTATCTTTTCATTAAAGAAAAAAGAATAGTCTTTTATCAACTTAGTGTTATTTTCGCTCCTGAGAATAACTTTGTTTTTAGTAATATTCTCTACAATATAATTTTGATTTTCAATTGAAATTATATCACTATTCTTAATAGGTAGAAATTTTATTAAAGTTTTCAATCTATAGAGATTTCTCCCTCTTTGAGAATCCCTTCCAACTAATTTTTTTGTTCTTTTTAATAAAAAAGAGTAGTTTGTCTTTAAGAATTTAATTAAGTAATTCATTAATTCATTTGTACTAAGGTATAAATCTACTCCATATCTCTGATCTTCCACTTTTGAGATATATTGTCTATGATCTTTTTCAAAAATCCCTTCGACATATTCATTAATTTCCTCTAAGACCTGTTTAATTAAATCAAATTGTCTCTCATTTTTAACGCGTAAGTGGATAATTGATAAAAAATACGTTCCCCCTCTTAAATTCGTACAATTTTTACATAAAATAT
>JBHLKB010000090.1:0-8583 GCA_048887205.1 Candidatus Hodarchaeota archaeon | reverse complement strand
AGGAGAAATTGTTTTTACTACAATTACTGGTGCTGGGTATAATGAAACTTTAACCGATCCCTCATATCACGGGCAAATTATTGTTATGACTCATCCTCTCGTTGGGAACTATGGAGTTCCAGCTTGGGAAAAAGATGTATTTGGAATTCATAAATATTTTGAATCCGATTCAATAAAAGTAAGTGGTTTTGTTGTTAATGAATGCTGTAAAAATCCAAGCCATTATGAAAGTATAAAAACACTTAATGAATTTCTTCTCGAAGAAGATATACCTGGAATTGAATGGATTGATACCAGAGCAATAACTAAAATTTTAAGGGAAGAAGGTGTTCAACTAGGATTGGTTGCTGTTTTTAATCCCGGTGAGACACCGAATATTAATGATTTGAGAGAAGAAGTCAAAAAAGTTAAAGACCCTAATCTTAGACATTTAGCAAGTGAAGTTTCAACTAAAAACATTAAAAAATTTATACCCTCAAAGCCTTTAAGGAAAGTGGTTGTAGTCGATTTAGGTGTTAAAAATAACATCCTTCGAAATCTTGTTAATAGAGGAATTGAAGTTATTCTTGTACCTTATAATTATACTTACGATGAAATTATGAAATTTAATCCTGACGGTGTTTTAATTTCTAACGGACCAGGCGATCCCGCAATATATAAAACTGTAATTGAGGTAACTAGGAATTTAATTAAAAATAATATACCAACTATGGGAATTTGTTTAGGTAATCAAATCATTGGCATAAGCGCTGGGGGATATTCATACAAATTAAAATATGGTCATAGAGGAGGTAATAAAACTGTTATAAATCCCAAAACCAATCAATGCTATATAACCTCTCAAAATCATGGATTTTGTGTTAGAGATTTTGAGAAGGGTGGTTTTAAGGAATTTCTTAAAAATATTGATGATAACTCTAATGAAGGATTAATTCATAAGGATAAACCAGTATTTGCGGTTCAATTTCATCCTGAAGCGTCTCCAGGTCCGCTAGATTCATTATACTTATTCGATAAATTTGTTGAGCTTATGGAGTTATAGTTTAATGCCATTAGATAAAACTATTAAAAAGGCATTGGTTCTTGGATCTGGAGGTATCCGTATTGGTCAAGCAGGTGAATTTGATTATTCTGGAAGCCAAGTGTTAAAAGCTTTGATGGAAGAAAAGATAGAGACTATTTTGATTAACCCAAATATTGCTACAATTCAAACCGATCCAGAATTATCGGATAAAGTCTATCTATTACCAGTTAATGTTAAATATGTGGAGGAAGTAATTAAAAAGGAAAATCCAGATGGAATTTTATTAGCATTCGGAGGGCAAACAGCATTAAATGTAGGTGTTGAATTAAAAGAAGCAGGGATTTTAGAAAAAAATAACGTGAGAGTACTTGGAACACCAATTGAAGCAATTGAAGCTACAGAAGATAGAGATCTTTTTGTCAAAGCAATGAAAAAATCTGATGTTAAAGTGTGTAAAAGTCAAGCGGTAAATTCTTATACTGAAGCCCTAAGAGCTGTTAAAGAGATTGGATTTCCTTGCATGATAAGAGTAGCATATACATTAGGGGGAAGAGGATCAGGCATAGTTAATAATATGAAAGAATTTGAGCGAATGGCGAAAAAAGGTTTAGCTCAATCAAGAATTAACCAGATTTTAATTGAAGAAAGTATATGGGGCTGGAAAGAAATTGAATATGAGGTTGTACGAGACTCTAAAGATAATTGTTTTATTAATTGTAATATGGAAAATTTCGATCCTGTTGGACTCCACACAGGTGAGTCGCTTGTTGTAAGTCCTAGTCAAACCCTTACAAATGAGGAATATCATATGCTTCGTTCAGCTTCTATCAGAGTTATCAGAAACCTGGGTATTATCGGAGAATGCAATATTCAATATGGATTAGATCCATTTTCAAAAGAATTCCGAGCAATAGAAGTAAATGCTCGACTTTCAAGATCATCCGCACTCGCATCTAAAGCAACTGGGTACCCCTTAGCATATATAGCAGCAAAACTTGCAATAGGCTATACATTACCAGAATTAAAAAACAAGATTACTGGAATTACAACTGCCTGCTTCGAACCAGCTTTAGATTATTTAGTGCTTAAAATTCCAAGATGGGATCTAACTAAATTTCAGCGAGTAGATAGGACCATTGGAAGTCAGATGAAAAGTGTAGGTGAGGTGATGGCGATCGGAAGAACTTTCGAAGAAGTGCTCCAAAAGGCCATTAGGATGCTTGATATTGGCTTTAAAGGTTTTGTAGCAAATGATTTAGATCCTATTGTAGATATAAATGAATTAAAATATGCATTAAGAAATCCAACAGATTTAAGAGTGTTTAGATTAGCTGAAGCTATAAAAAAAGGTATCTCTCTTGATGAAATCTATCGATTATCAAGAGTAGATAAATGGTTCCTCTATAAATTAAAAAATATAATTGATCTTGAACGTCAACTGCAAGATATTGATTTATTAGAATCTAATGATATTGAAAAAAGATATTGGTTAGAAAGAGCTAAAAGATATGGTTTTTCTGATGGGCAAATTGCTAAAATTATTGGAGTTGATACAATCTTCATAAGACAAATGAGAAGGAGATTAATGGTTCAACCCTATGTTAAAAGGATTGATACTTTAGCTGCTGAATGGCCTGCCATTACTAATTATCTATATCTTACATATAGTGCTTCTGAACACGATATTGATTTTGAAAAAGAAAACAATTCAAATCTTAAAAAAGTAATTGTATTAGGTTCTGGAACTTATCGTATTGGGGCTTCCGTTGAGTTTGATTGGGGATCCGTTAATTGTTTATGGGGTTTAAAAAAATTAGGTATTGATCAGGCAATTATGATTAATTATAATCCTGAAACAGTTTCTACAGATTATGATATCTCAGATAAACTATATTTTGATGAGATCTCTGGGGAAAGAGTACTTGATATTTGTGAACTCGAAAAAGCTGCTGGGATTGTAGTGTCTACAGGTGGTCAGATAGCCAATAATTTAGCTGCGAAGATCTCAAAATATTCTGAGTTCTTTAGAAAAACAAATTTAAAAATACTCGGAACACATGGTTCAAGAATTAATATGGCTGAAGATAGAAGTAAATTTAGTGCATTGTTGGATCAATTAAATATAAAACAACCACAATGGAAGACATTAACCAATAAAGAAGAAGCTTTGAAGTTTGCAAAAGAAACAGGTTATCCTGTATTAGTTCGACCTTCTTATGTATTAAGTGGAGCCGCTATGAGAGTTTCATATGATGAAAAAACACTTCGAGATACACTCGATCTTGCCGCTTCTGTTTCGAGTGAATATCCCGTTGTTATAACCAAATTTTTTACAAATGCTAGAGAAATCGAATGTGATGGAATATCTGATGGAGAAAACGTACTAATAGGAGCTATCGTGGAACATATAGAAAATGCCGGAATACATAGTGGAGATGCTACTATGACTATTCCTCCTCAAACTATAACTAAAGATATTATCGAAAAAATTGAGAAATATACAAAACAGATCGCCTTAGCTCTTAAAATCCAAGGACCATTTAATGTCCAATATTTAGTAAAGAACGGAGATGTTTATGTAATTGAATGCAATTTGCGTTCAAGTCGTAGTATGCCATATGTTTCAAAAACAAGAGGCATTAATCTAATGAGATTAGCCGCCGAAGTAATTATGGGTAATAAAGTTCCAGAAACCCTTCTGAAGCTTCCTTATGGAAAATTTGTTGGTGTTAAAGCCCCTATGTTCTCATTTGTAAGATTAGATAGAGCAGATTTCCGACTTGGTGTTGAAATGGCATCAACAGGCGAGATTGGAATTATTGGAGATAATTTCCAAGATGCACTAATAAAAGCTTTAGAAGCTACAGAAATGCACATTCCTATTTATGGAGGGAATGTTTTAATTTCTGTTGGTGGAGATGAATTGAAGAAACAAGTCATCCCTCTTGCTAGAAAGTTAAAAAATTTGGGATTTAATATTTTTGCTACAGAGGATACGGCAATTGCCCTAAAGAGTAATGGAATCAGAGCAATAAAATTATATAAAGTCCATGAATATGGAAAAGAACCAAACATATTAGCCTGCTTACAAGAAGGGCGTATAGATATGGTAATCAATATTCCAATGCCAACAACTGTAGAGGACAAATTTCAAACTATTATTGAAGATGAATATAAAATCCGAAGAATGGCTGTAGATTATAACATTCCTGTAATTATAAATTTACAGCTTGCTAAAGCCATCATTGATGCTATTGAAGATGTTCGGGAAAAAAAAGTTGAGATTAAATCTCTTAATGAGTACCATAAAACACTAAAAGAAATTTATTGGTAAATCAAATTGTAATTTTAACAATTGGTATTGCTGCTAGAAAACTGAAAATTTTAGAATATTTAGAAAAGGAGTGAAGATAAAACTTATTGAAAAACGTCAAATCCACTAAAGGACGTATATACAAAAAATAAAAATAAAAAAAAAATTAGTTAAATTTCTTCTTATAGCGTAGCACAAGACCAATAATAGCAATCAATATTATAGGGAATACAACAAATAAATTAACACCTGGTATAAATATATACTGATATTCAGGTAATGTTTTTATAATTGTTACTTCATTAAAGAAAATCTGTCCTATCGAATTATTTGCATAAAACCGTATTATATGTGCCCCGCTTTGTAGCTTATCCCACTCTGTTTGCTCAAATGTTCCAGTGAGCCCTGAAAATGTGATGTTCGTCACTCCTAAGTCAAGAGTATACCATTTTGTATCTATATTAATACCTGCTATAGTGATATTGAAATCAGGTGCACCCACTCCATAAATTGCTAAAGAGATTGGCTCTATTATGGTAATTATAAGTACGTTATTTGGACCATCATCATAAATAGGAAAATTATCCATACTTCCAGCTAATCCATCAATTAAGTAAGGAGTATCTCCAATACCATTATCATCTATATCAACTCCAATATAATCATCCCAAGCATTACCAATTATTCCATTATCCCATGAATTTAAAGTACCATTATCTTCTGCATTTACTAGGTTCCCAATAAAATCGTTTTGGAATATTCTATTTTGGCTTGACAAGGCATCAAGAAGAAGACCTTTCATATCATGGTTGTAGATCTGATTTAATATAACTGTATTATTAAAACATCCATACATCATAGAGAAAAAATATATTCCGAAATCACCATTATCTGATATAAAGTTATCTTTTACAATAGTATCATTCGTTTCCTGTATTCCTATACCTAAAAACAAATTACTGATAACATCGTTTTGTTCAATTGTGTTATTATAAGTAAGACCAGTAATTATGCCAAATTGATTATTCATTACTATATTATCAAAAATGAAAATATCAAAATTATTACCCGATGCTATCCCACCATAAGTATCTGAAACATGGTTATGCAATATCCTGTTATGATTGCTCATCATTACCATTATCCCATAGCCCATTGTTATATTCCAGATTTTATTATCTTCAATTGTATGATTATTACTATTGGCCAAATAAATACCAGTATTGATAGTGTTATAGAAACTATTGTTAGTTATTATTGAATTATTCACATTTAATAATGTAAGTCCATTTGTTATTCCATTATAAACGGTACAGTTTCTAATTTTGAAAAATACATTAGAATTTCGTATCTCAATTCCACTGTTTACTCCTTGTGCATTGATTTCTAAATCTTCAATTATATAGGGGTCACTCCAAGTTCCCGATCCGGTACACCAGTCATTATCCGCAGCAGTTTTACTCCAGTTATATTCCGGAAGAGAATCATCGATTAAAATTGTGATAGGAGGGGAAATAGGTGGTGCCGTCCAATTACAAGGATAGAAATATATTATTTTCATCGCATTTTGGGGGAATCCTGATAGATTGGAATCATGAGCATGTAATACGTGGGGAACAAATAAATATGCATAAGGCATATCTTCTTCTATAAGTAATTCTTGTATTCTGTCATACATTCTTTCTCTAGCTGTACTATCGACTTCAAATAATGCAGAATCCATTAACAATTGAACATTATCATTTACATCATATGGATCTCTTCCAGCTTTTTTAGCAGAAAAAAATCCATCATACATTGCTCCATTATATGCAAGAGTTCTGTTAGTAAAAAAATTGTTAATATAATTACTTGGGTCATTGTAATCAGGAAACCATGAAAACCAAAAGAGTTGTAGCTCAGTTCTCGTATGACCATACCATTCCATCATTATATAAATAAAATCTATAAAGTTCATTCCTGCATCAGAAACTTCAATACCAATCAAATCAAGATAATAAGTAAGTAAAGCAAACATATCTACGCTTAGTGAGTTAGTAAAAAAATAGGTATAATTGAATGATGCAAAAGTGGATGCCGTCCACGATGCTTCATCAGGTCCTGGATATGTTGGAACCAACCCAACCCCAAATCCCATACTTTGCATAATCATTCTTGCTTTTGTGATATTACAATAAGCTACATCAAATGATGAATTTGCATATAACATCCCTTCCGGAATAGGAGATCTTAATCTTTCTACTCGACCATTCGTAAGTTCTTCAAGGAAATATGTATAGTTAATAGCATATGAAATTGCTTTTCTGAATGTTGAATTAATCCAATAGTTACTCATCCCTATATAAGAACTTACTGTGCTCGTTATTCCTGAGTCTAAAAGAACAATATTAGGATCAGTTTCAAACGCGCTCCAATATGATTCTGCTGGATCTGCTATAAAATCAATACTACCATTTAGAAGGGCTTCATTTCGATCTATTGCACTATTGATAATATCAAAAGTCATAAACTCTATTTCTGCTTTTCCCTTCCAATAATCGTTATAAGCATAGAAGTTTACTTCCTCATCAGGTATGTAACCATCGTAAACAAAAGGTCCCGTGCCGACTATATAACCAGTATAGAGATCAATAATGCTACTAGGTGGTGTGGATGTAGGAGATAATATACTGGAGCCAGGAGATGTAAGTAGAACCTCAAATGGAACATAAGCATCATTTAAAATAAATCGAACTGAATATTCTCCTAAGATTTCTGTTCTATTTAAGACAAGTTTTTCCACTTTATCTTCCATATCATAATATCTATATAACGTCGCAAATTGCGCGAGATCATTATCAACAAAGTAATTAAGTCTATCGAAACTAAATTTTACTGCTGTTGAATTAAAAGGAGTTCCATCATGAAATAAAACACCAATTCTTAGGGGAACAGTATAATTCCTTGTTCCATCGGGATTAGGACCATCCCATGTACCAAAATCAGATGCTAATTGTGGAATTATCGGAAGGCTTTGATCACTTAAATTATAGGCAAATAATGTTTCACAAACTTGCCAAGTAATTTCAAAAGAAACTGGGTCCCATGATTCATGGGGGTCTATAGAATTCAGACTATTTCCAGTACCATAAATAAATGGAGGGGGAGGTGGAATTATCTGACCATTATTAATTTTCTTTGTAATCTGACTCTTCTCATCAATGTTATTGCCATATTTAAAAGGTATATTGCTAAATAAGATTAATACCAGTAAGAAAATTGGTATAATTTTTTTTTTATTCATGAAATTTCACAAGAGATTTCTGTAATTAATATGTCGGTCGTGATCATTTATAAATTTTAATTATATCTCAAAAAATTCAGATCTAATAATCTTATCGTAAAATCCTCATAACTATTTTATCATTAATATAAATCTTGAAAAATATTAAATGCTATATTAAAATTTATTATAACAACTGAAAAATGGGAAGAAGAGTAAAATTATACTAAAATGAAGGTGTTAAGCTAATTTATTATCGTGGATACATTTTATTTCGCTTGAAAATCGTTGGTACTCAATGGAAAGTCACAGAAAAATTAAAAGGTTTTAGTTGTCGGAATAAAAATGAAAATTGGAAGATAACTTATGTTATACCCGTATACGGTGGTTGGGATTTACTTGCTGAATGTAAATTTGATAATCTTGAGGATTTAGATGAGATAGTTTCATTCTGCAGAACTGACTCTGAATTGTCTCAATGGATAGAGGCAACAACTACTTTAATTAGTACAAAAAAGAATTATATGGATTAAAATTATAGTCAAATTTTAAAAAGTAAATAAGCATTCTCCTTATTTAGAGACACTCTTAAGGATTAGCGAATGATATTCTCGGGGTATTATTTGTAGCTCTTCTAGCAACCAGACTTTAAGTTTTACCCTTTCTAATTCTTCTTCCAACCTTATATCATACGCAATTTCTTTATCCGACACAATTATTTTATAAAAGTAATAATATTTAAATTAATGGTTAATAATTCATAGAAATCCACCAATATTATTAATCCGTTAATATTATTCCTAATTTTTGCGAACAATTTGTTATAACAAGATTATAGGAACAATTCCATGAAAATTTCATCTTCATATTGATTGTCGATTTTTAATTGGCGAGACAGTACTCCTTTTTGCACAAACCCTAATTTCTTATAAAACGTTATTGCTCCAGAGTTATTTGCTCGAACATAGATAACAATTTTTTCAT
>JBHLKB010000089.1:0-8584 GCA_048887205.1 Candidatus Hodarchaeota archaeon | reverse complement strand
CGAAAAATCCTCCAAGTGAACTTGCTCTATTGGTTAATCTAGCAACTTGACCATCGATTCCATCAAAAATACCCACCCAAAATACAAATATAGCAAAAATTAATAGATTTTTTAGAAATAAAAGGGAAATAGCGCTAAGAATTGCTAATAAAATCATAAATATTGTAATAATATTAGGATTTTGAATTCCGATTTTGATGAAACCCTTAGCTAAAAGGTTTGTAAATGGCTTAAAAATATATCTTAATCGAAATTTTGATGGCATTATGCTTGTTTTCTGCAATAAAGTCCAATTAGTTTATAGGTTAAATTAAAATATATTTCACATTATTAAATAACATAGTTTTTTTATTTTGATTATTTTAACTATATAAATAAATCACTTAAACAATAAAGAGATTGAACACTATTGAAATTACGATTGATCTTGAAAACCAAATCTAAGAAGGATAAAGAAGTTAGTATTAAATTTAATATTGCGCCGAGTAAACATATTGGATTTATTAATTTTATAAATTTAGCCCTAAATCAAGATCTACCCATTAATTTATCTTTTGAAAAGGTATCAAAAACTGGTGAAAGAGAAGAAAGTAAAATTTTTGGTCAATTTAAACTACAGGGGAAAGCTGATTCACAAATTTATGGGTTAGAAGAGGAAATTCAAGACGCAGAACGCAAAAGAAAAAAACTTCAGCAAAAAAGAAAACAACATTAAGATTTCATTCTGCTCAATTTTATTTTAAACAAAAAGTCCAGTCCACTATATCATTATAAAGTTCAATGACTATGAAAAAAAAACTATCTGTAAACGTTCCTGGCCGAATTTGTCTTATGGGGGACAAGGTAGATCTACTAGGTAAACCTGTTATAGGAATGGCTATAAATTTAATGATGACCATTCATTATGAAGAAAGATCAGATAGAGTAATAAAATTCTTCAGCCATAATACAGAAGAGAAGTTGAAATTCAAGTTAGGCGAACCTGCTCCTCTTAATATAGATCTGGCTTATTGGAGTGTACTATATGAAAGACTAAAAAATCATATTCGAAATGGATTTTCTATGGAAGTTGATTCTAATATTCCTATCGGAGCTGGTTTGTCTACTTCTGCGGCATTATCAATCGGTTTTATCAAAGCATTAAACCAAGCTTTTAATCTAAATTTATCTAACGGAGATATTGCGGAACTTGCCTATTTAGGGGAGAACCATGATCTTGGCATACAATGCGGAAGATTAGATCAATATACCGAGGCATTTGGTGGTGTTGTATTCATTCATACAGATGAAAATCCTAGAGTAGAACATTTAAAAGTTAAAAAACTGCCTGTAGTGGTTGGAGACTCTATGGAAGAAAGAAAAGCATCTACTATATTAAATAGAGTAAAAAAAAATATACGAGAAAAAGATCCAACTACATTACAAGCATTTGAAGTAATAGAAACGTGTGTATATCAAGCAAAGAATGCGATTATTCAAAAAAATTTTAAAAAGTTAGGGGAATTAATGGATAAACAACAAGAACAAGAAGCTATTTTAAAAGCAGATACCCCAAAAATTTTGGAATTATGTAGCGCCGCTAAGGATGCTGGCGCTTTAGGTGCTAAACAAATGGGGGCAGGAGGAGGAGGTTGCATAGTAGCAATTGCCCCTGGAAATCAAAAAGAAGTTGCTCATGCAATTAACAATGCTGGTGGGAGAAGTTGGATCTTTGATATTTTTCGATATTCTAGGTAATCTACAAGCAGAAAATTCCTGTTATTAAGATTTTTTCTCTAGTGTATTAAAATGCTTTTTTAATTAAAAGATATAAATCCCATTTTAATGAGGTTTTTGCATACATTATATACTTGATTTTGATTCAAATTTAAATAATTAGCAATTTGATTGATTGATTTTTCTCCATTTATTTGCTCATAAACTTTACATGAGTTATCTCCTGTTAAGTAATATTTTGGATTAATTTTTTTAGAGCTTGTGAAAATAGGGATATAATGATAATATTCTGGTGCTTGTTCAATATTTTCTGGATCAGTTTTTGGCTCTACTGATTTTATATCCTCATCCACAAAACTGTTGAGAAATTCAAAAGCTTTATTACTTTCTTTAACCTCATTTTCTCTTTTTTCTTCTTCAAAATATTGTTTAACGACACCATTAAATGACTCGAAGTAGTTCAATTTACCATTCCAGTTTGAAATTTGATCGATATCGAATTCCTTCAAAAAAATGTAAGAGATTTTTTTTAAAAATCTTTGTACCTCAATTAATTGCGAACTATTATCATAAGTAGCAAGATAAATTAAATCTGGGATGTTTTGATCTTTTAAAAAAGATAATTTTAGATTATTATTTGATAATTTTAATTCACTAATGGTTCCTAAATCGTCAAATGAATCAGAAAAAGAATTTAATGCTGAAAAAAATCCAGATATCATGATAAGGTTATCTTCTTGAGATATAAGATTTTTAATGTTTGAAGAATTTGAAAAATTCTTAGAAAATAGAGGTAGTCCGTCTTTAATTATGACAACGTCGCAAATCATTAATCTCAGGAATTTATATCATGTATTTTTGAAAAAATGAAGATCTTTCATTAATTTAAAAAGATCTATGTTATGGAAAAAAAAAAGAATTATAATACATCTGTGATATCAGAGTAATATAAATAATCATTATAAATAAATCAAAGAAGCTGGAAAGAAATCATTCTTAATAAAAACAAGTATAAATGTTGAGCTCTATTGAAGGCGATAGTTTTATGTGCAGGATTAGGAAAAAGATTACAACCTTATACTAAAACCTATCAGAAATCAATGTTACCTATTCATGGGAAACCTCTTCTAGAGTACATTTTAAATGGTTTAATATATGCTGGTTTTAAGGATTTCATTATAGTTGTAGGTTATAAAAAAGAACAAATTATAGATTATTTCAAAAATGGAGAAAAATGGAAGATTAATTTAAAATATATAGAACAAAGAGATTTAAATGGTACAGGGGGTGCTCTTTTAGAATGTCAAAATGTAATAGAAGAGGAGCATTTTCTTCTAACATGGGGAGATATATTAGTACCTTATAAGATATACAAGGGAGTTCTTAATATATACTATAAAGAACAAAACAATTTTATTTTAGTTGCTAATTACACTGAAGATCCTTATTTGGGTGGAGCAGTTTATGTTAAACACAATTATTGTTTAGATATTATAGAAAAACCACCAAAAAATAAATCTAAATCTAACTTTAATAATTGTGGAATATTTATTCTTTCAAAAGAAATTTTTGAGGTTTTAAACTCTCTTCTTCCTTCTGAAAGGGGTGAGATTGAGTTAACAGAAGCGTTAAGGCTTGGAATTCATAAAAGGAAATGGAAAATTCGAGTTATTAAAATGGAAAAGAATCAATTTAGAGGAGATTTTGGAAATAGAAATACCTATGAGCAATTAAAAGTAAATCCAAGTTGGTTAAGAGAACTAGTTAATAATAATGGAAATTAAAATAAAACTTAAATTATTCACATATGAATACTGTTTTTTGACTTTTTAACTGATTTTTGAAAAAAATACGCCTTTTTATATCAGATATTAGAAGGTTAATTGTAGTAAGAATTCCACCCAAATTGAATTAAAAAAAATAATAAAGGTATTTCAAGAGTGCGACAAATTCTCGATAAAAAAAGGATCATTATTTTCATCGATCATGCTAATATTTTCCACAACATCGAAAATCTGAATATAAGGATTAATTATCTAAAACTAAAAGAAATTTTTACTCGGAACCATCATTTAGTAGGAATTTTTATGTATATGGGAATACCAGATAAGATATTACCAAAAAAACTTAATTTTTTGAGATACTTAAATGCTCAAGGATTTATAATTCAGCCAAAACCAGTAATTATTTCTCCAACTGGTAAAAAAAAACAGAAAGGTGTTGATATCTTTATATATAAAGACATAGTAGAATTAGCTGAAGAAGATACTTATGATAAAGCGATATTGGTTAGTGGAGACTCAGATTTTTTAGATGTTGTAAGAAAGTTGAAAGAATTGAAAAAAGAGATTGAAATTTGGAGTTTTAAAAAATCAACATCGCGAGCTCTAATAGATGAAGCTGGGCATAATAATGTTCATTACATTGATAATATATTAGATGAAATTAGATTTTAAACTAAAAAGTTATGAGTTTAAATATAAAAATTAAGATTAAATATTGTTACTTTGGTTAATTTTCTCATTTTTGAGAGTATGTTGAGAAGATGTTCTAATTAAATCATTCGCTAATCTCATTTCCCTTCGAAAAAGACACTTCTCAAAAATTCTCTCTTTTTTAAAGAGTTTACAATTTAATCTAAGAATAAAATAGAAGCGCTCATTGATTCATAAATTTAAAAATTGAAATATTTAAGAAATATAAACAATGCTTTTTTATTTTTAACTACATTAAAAACTATTATTCAAAATTTAAGTGATAAAAAAATGAGTAAAGAAGATAAATATAAAATGAGATATTACTTTAAGGAATCTTATGAAGCTGCTATCGGAACTTTTGCTTGTGGATGCGTCTTCCTTTTTGTTGCTATTTTATCATTGATATTACTAGCCTTTGATAATCCATTTCTAGGACTTTTTAGCTGGGGGTATTGGATGTTTATTCCTGCATTTTTTATTTTTATAGGGGGTTTTCAACAACTTTATAGAAATTATAAATATAAACAAGTAGTTAAGAATGCGCTAGCACAAAGAAACTTTCAAGGTACTTACAAACTTGAACATATTGCTTTGGAAATTGGTATGAGGTCAAGAGACTTACTCCGTGTTTTGTTAGATTTGAGAAATAAAGGGCTTGTTAAATATAGCTTTAATGTTGAAACTGGAGAACTTATATTAGGTACTCCAATAACCTACAAACCAGCAACCGAATATGTTCCACCACCCAAAAAGTTAGATGCTCCCTTACCATCCGAAGGAAAAAATTTCTGTGTTTATTGTGGTCATAAATTAGAAGCAACAGGAAATTTCTGTCCTAATTGTGGGTCTAAACTTTAAGTTTTCTTAAAAATAACTAATCTATTTTTCTTTTTTCTTTATTATTATTAATTTTTTTAAATTTTCAATTAAAAAGTAATTTAAATAAAGTATGTAAACCAACAAAATATGGCGGATTTATTTTAATCTAACTCAATTATTTTTAGCAAAATGGAAAAATTTCACATTCCTATTCCTAATTCTGGAGGTTTAATCCTCTCTTATAAGTGTAATAGTGAATGTAAACATTGTATGTATTTCGGATCACCCAACTGGAGCGGTGATTGGATCAGTGAAAAAGATCTGGAAGAAATTTTAACTCAGTTATCATATACCATCCATGAATCTCCATATGGTCCCGAAAATGTAAGTCTCAATTATGGAATTCATTTTACTGGTGGAGAACCATTTCTAAATTACGAGATCTTATTAAAGGCAGTAGAAATAAGCAATAATCTAAATATCCCATCTACTTTTGTCGAAACTAATTGTTACTGGTGTAAAAATGATAATATTACGAGAGAAAGGCTAGTTGAATTAAAACAAAAAGGATTAAATGGTATATTAATTAGCGTAAATCCTTTTATTCTAGAATTTGTACCCTTTGAACGTATTGAAAGAGCAATTAGAATAAGTATGGAAATATTTCGAGAAAATTCTATGATTTATCAACTCTATTATTTTAGTCAATTTAAGCAACTTAATATTAAAGGAAAACTTCCACTTGAGAAGTACCTTCAATTAAGTAGTATAGAAGATTTAAAGAAAAGTGTAGAACTATTTAAAATGGGGCGGGCTATGTATACCCTTCAAAATTTCTACGAAAAATATCCTATCAATTACTTTTTTAATGATAATTGTCGTACAGATTTGGTACGGAATTGGCATTGCCATTTTGATAATTATGGAAATTATATGCCAGGTTACTGTGGTGGACTATCTTGGGGAAATACCAGAAATTTGGATTCACTTTGTAATGAAGGAATTAATCTTGATCAATATCCAATTCTGCAAGCTTTAATCATTGGAAATTTAAAAGATCTTTATGAATTTGCTAATAGAAAATTCGGATATAAAAAAAACAAGGAAGGATATGTTTCAAAATGCCATGTTTGTTTCGATATTAGAAGACATATAATATTAAAAACTGGTGACTTCAAAGAACTCAATCCGCCTGAATTTTACTTATACATCTAAAAAAAAATAGGAATTTATTTTAAGATAATAATTGTTATTATTTAGCTAGAACACTTTCTTTTTTTACTATATGTAATTTTCTCGCATCTTCAGTAATTTGATCATATTTTTCTTTATTTATTGGAAAATAACTCATAGCCAATATCCCAATGATCATAAATCCCATTGGAAAAAAAACCATCAAACTGCGTAAGCCGAATTCATTCGCTCCAGTTATAGTAGTTATATCAAATATATCCCAATTTGTACCTATGAAAACGATTGCTATTGAAATAAATACTGCCACATTTGAGAGTTTAACAATAAATCCGTTTACTCCATAAAAACTTCCTTCTCTTCTTGTTCCGGTTGTCAATTCATCTTCATCAATTATCGCTGCAATTGTTACATCCCTAACAATCATAACTCCCGCCAGACCTATTCCTAAAATGAAAAAGAAAACGAACCCTAAAATGGCATCAGCGATAAAAAGAAGTGGTAAAAGGGCTATAATAAATACTATTAAAGATAATATAAAAGAATTTTTAGCTCCTAATCTGTGAACAAAAATCCGCCAGAGGAACATAAATATTGCTGCTGCTACGAAGCCTGTCCCAAGAATTAAAGAAAGCAAGAAAGAATCAGCAACATTTAAACATATATCTCCATAAAGGGGCATAAGTGTTGGTATCATATTAAATCCAAACCATATCGCAAAATTGCCAATAAGAAAAAGTCTAAAAGACTTATTTCTGAAAGAATATTTTAACGCTTTGAAAAAAGATGGAGCTCTTTCATGGTCCTTAGAAAATTCAATTCTCTCTTTAAAACCAAATCTTATAAATAAAAATCCTCCTACAGCACAGATTATTGAAATAGTAATAGCTGTATAAATATATTCCATATAATATAGATCACTATCATATTGGGGAATGAATAAACTAGGTAATATAAATGCTATCAATAATGATATAACCTGAAAGAATTGGATTGAAGTATTCGCTTTTGTTCTTTGATCAATGTCTCGAAACATCTCTGGAAATAAACTGGTTTGGTTTAAGGAATACATGGTGTAAAATAATTCCCAAACTATTATTATTATTAAGAAGTAAATGAATGTTAAAGACTTTGGTTCTAAAGGTGGTGTCCACAAGAGTATATTTATTACAATAAGGGGAATTATACCGAGAATTATAAATGGTTTTCTACGACCCCATTTCAAACCAGAACGATCAGATATCGCTCCTAGAAGAGGATCATTAATCGCATTCCAAATAGACCATATAATAAAACCTAGTGATATTAAACCTGCTTGTAATTTAGCCACAGAAAAGTAAAAGGTGAATATCAAGAATGTAAAAAATTGAAAGAATATAACGTCTGTAAAACCCCCAAGACTAAACTTCACAGCCTTTTTTAAGGAATATTCCTCTTCCTCATCTTTTCCTTCTTCAGTCATGATAATTCACTATTTTCATAAATAATATTATGTTTTTGTTTAGAATAAAAAATTATTTGTTCTTGAACTTTATAAATATTTATTTTTTAATTATATAGCGCCCTCATCTTTTTTACCTATTGACGCTCTCTTAAACACAAATATTCAAATATCCACTAAATTCAGAGAGGCTTTTTTTTTAAATATTGAAATGATTTTTATAATATCAAATTGAATTCTCTCCGAGATGAAATATAATTTCAAAAGGCTTTCTTAATAAAAATTACTCTGAAATTTCAATAGAGAAAAATCCAAGTTCAATAAAAACAAATATTTTTAATAAAGGCGCGATTCAAAATTTAGATAAGAAAGTAATTTCTGAACTTGCTTCGGAGCTATTTAATCACATAAACTCAAAAGAATCTTTTAATTATATTTCGGATTTATTAATTACTTCACTTAGTAAATATAAAGATAATATTACAACTGAGAGTTATTTAGAGCAAAAGGAAAATTATGTTGAGAAAATTAATATTAATAAAAATAAAATACATTCTGAATTAAACGACTCAAAAAATGAATATCTAGCAATATCCAATGATATACACTCAATTTTATCTAATTGTCCAGAATTAAATAATATACAAAAACTTGATTTTTGCAATAATCAACGATATTTCATAAAATTATACCTGAAAAAACTCTTGATCCAAATTAACCATGCTTAAGCTTATTTCACATTCATGTTTAATGAGAAGGGTTTTATAAACCGATTGGGCTAAATTTAGAACTATAGAATTGGAGCCAGGAGATAGTTTTCACATAAAGTTTAAAAAAAAAAAAATTGAAATTAATCTAATTTCTAAATAGATCTTGTTATTCTAAGTCCTTATTCCCAAGTATATTAAAATCCCTGATACAATTATACCAAATCTTACGA
>JBHLKB010000088.1:0-8605 GCA_048887205.1 Candidatus Hodarchaeota archaeon | reverse complement strand
GCGTTGAAAAGAACATTCTTACCATGCATAGCAAACCCCTGAGTTTTATAACTTAAAATATTTTCTACACTTTCAATAGGGTTGAAAATTACGAGATTTCTAAACTTAAAATTTTCCATTATCCTTGCTATTGAACCAATATTTCCTGCATGTTCAGGTTGGACTAAAATGACGGTAAATGATAAATTTTCATACTTATTTGTTCTATGAATTTCTTGAAAAGAATTAATTATTTCCTTCTTCTTTTTTTTATTCAATTAAAGTACAACCTCCTTTTCTTATAATTGATGACAAAAATCTTTCTATATAATTTAATTATAGGAGCTACTTTTCAAATATATTATTTATTTTTTATGAATAAGGAAATAGAAAAAAGTTAAATAGAAAAAATTTATCTTAATTGCGAATAAGTTAGAGGAAATATTCTTATTAGGCGTTCTTTAGGGGCATTTTCACGAAGTATTCGAAAGAATTTTTTCGCACTTACTTGTAATAATGATTATAAATTTCGATGTTAAATATATCTTAATACATGATTTAACCTTAAACAATTTAAAACTAATTTATTATTCGCTTTTTAAGAAGTCTAAAATTAATTCATTAATCTCCTGTGCTTTTGATAAAGTCATAAAATGACCTGCATTTTCAATTATTTTCAATGTGCTATTTGGAATCCTTTTATGAATTTCATCTATAGATAATTTAGGGATGATTCTATCATGGGAAGCAGCCAATAATAATGTTTCATTTTTTATTTCATTTAAACGATTAAAAGCACTGTGTAATTTCATGGCGTGTCCTTGATTTTTAATATCTTGAGGTCTAGAAGGATTTATTTTACTTTCTTCGATTAAATCTTCTAAAGAAAAAGCACCATAAAATTTTTTTTTAGAATTTCGTTTGAGTTCTCGCCTGAATTTTTGATTGTATAGAATCCTTGAATTGCTCCAAAATGCCTTTACTGGATCTGCTTTTGATAGTTCGATGTTTTTTATACGATTCTCTATAATTAAGTCAACTGTAGCTTCATCATCAAATTTTGCATTAGTTGATATTAACACAAGTTTTTTCACGTATTGAGGATAATGTAAAACAAAATTCTGCGCAATCATTCCCCCTAATGACCTCCCAATAATGTGAGCAGATTCAATTTGTAAGTAATCCATTAAACCTTTTATATCATCAGCAAACATTGCCATTGTATAGGGATAATTCGGTCTATCAGTTAATCCTGTTCCTCTTAAATCAAATGTAATTGTTTTAAATTTCTTACTTAATTCTATAACTTGTGGCTTCCAAATTTCTTTTTTTGAACCAAAACCATGAATAAATATTACTGGAAAGCCATTTCCTTTTATTTCAAAAGAAATGTTAATTCCATTCACAAAGGCAAAACTCATAATACAATAAAATAATTAGATTAATAATTAGATTTTCTAGAAATCTCACAAAAATTCTATAATTACTACTATTTTTTGTAGTTAGTCTAAATGAAAGATATAAATATAAGAAGTGTCATTAATAAGTTAAAATTTTAATTTACTATTTGAAAAAATTACTTAGTATAAACTATATTTTGTTATTTTAAAAATTGGTGTTTATAAATTGAGTCTTATGCCTGTCTATAAAAATATCAGTGAGTTTCTTGATTTTGTCAATATTAGCAATGAGAAATTTACATTATTTGAATGGAAACCCCTAGGTTCATTTAGAAGATTTGATCTTGATCTTAATATAGTTAGAAATAGCAAAACTGAGGACATATTTTTTCATAAAGATAAAGGAAATATGAAAATTGTTTATATAAGAAAGCATAATCTCATATATACAGTAGGGGCAAATCCGAAAGTACAATTTCAATTATTGGAAGCATTATTAGAATATGTAGATTTAAAATTTAATGAAATGTATGATGTAGAAGTAATATTATCATATGGTAATTTTTCTACAAGTATTTTTAATGGATTTAAAAAAATCACTGAAAATATTATTAAAAATTTTACAGATTTAGACTTAGTTAAAAGAATTCATGTAGAATGTAGAGTATGTGGCACTGTTCTCCCTCTATTTGTTAAAAAAAGCTTCATTGAGAATGCAGAATCTTACCCTGTTCCAATTGTCTATAACCATCGCGGTCATGCAATATTGTGTTTTATTGACCGAAATTTTCAGCACCGCGGTGTAGAACTGGTTAATATTACCGGGTAATTAGGAAGTAGATTGGAAATATTAAAAAGTAAACATCTCATATCTACTAATATCTATAGGAAGTTTATTAAATAACAAAAGCAGAAATAAGACGAAATAAACTTATAATGTTTGCATATTAGCTTCTGAAGGAGTAAGTAAAGAAACTATAGAAAGCAATTTTTTAAACCGAATATATCAGGAAGAATATAAAATAACTATTGATGTTGATCTACCTCTAAAAACAACAAAAAGTAAGATAAACCTTCAATTTTGAATAAATATTAAGAGATTAATTTCTCCAAAAGTATATAGATATGCTTTTCTACTACTTATTTTAATATTTTTAATTAGTTTTTTAGGAAGTCTAATCATGTATTTTATTTTATAAGAATTATAAACTCTATATACTTTTTAATTAATATGGAAAAAGATCAGAATTCCAATAACCAACCGTTCTTTGAAGACATAGTAAAAAAGACCAAAACTGGTATAACCTTTCCTAAAGTATTAAGAGATGAATTTTTCAAAGAAGAAGAAATTTATTTCAGGTTTACTATTCCAAAAGAAAAAGATAAGATTATTTTGGAATTTTTATCAGAAGAAGAGATGAAAAATCTCTCAGAGAAATTAAAAGCAAAAAAATCTAAAGCAGTTAAAGCTTCTAGCGCTTCAGAAGAGAAGAAATTAGCAACTGTTAAGAAAGCTGCTGGTCTAAGTCCCGCTTGGGGGGAATATTTTATATATGACTTTGATGCTAAAGATAAAATACAACCTATTTTAGAATCTGCCTTTTATAAATTTTCAGAAAAGCCTCTCAATTTAGAGGATGCAATGGGCCGAGTTAAATACGCATTAGTATCTTTTCTCTCTTCAACTAAAACTGAAAATGCAAAATTATATTTTGCGGTGGAAAAATTCTTAATAGATATAATTGATAAGTTTAATCAACCCAATTTACTTGATTGGATTTTTGAAAAAATTATACCTAATATTGATAGTAAATTTCTATATGAGCAAGCTATATTAGAACTTGTTGAAGCTAGCTTGAAGTTTAAAAGATGGGAGAAAGCAGAAATTTATATTTTCTATGTATTAAAAAATATAGATAGCTACTCTAAATCTGAAATGTATAATATCATGAATAGTTTTAAGCAGCTTGTGAAAAAAGTAAAACACATTGAAAGATCAGATAAAATCGATATTCTCCTTAAAGAAAAATTGATAGAATATAGCGAAGGTGTAGACGATTTAGACTATAAAATCCAGATCATAGAATTTCTTGAAGATTTACAATATATTGAACTTGCATACAATCTTGCGAAAAAAATTCAGCTTAGTTTGCCTCCAGAGAGTATGAAAATAGAAGAAATTAGACGAATAGTAAGGAGATTACATACAACTCCTATAAGTGAAAATAAACCTCAATCAAGTCTTAATTTTGAAGAAAAAGGAGAGAATAATAATTAATTTTTTTCATTTTTTTGTTTATTTTCATTTAATTTCTTGAGTTCTTCTTCAACTCTTTTTATTTCCCCTTCTTTTATTTTCTTCTCTTTTTCTTGGATAGACTTCTGTTTTAATTCTAATTCAACCTTAGATAACTCTTTTTCTTTTTCAATTAGTTCCTCTTTTATTTTTAAAGCCTTTTCTCTTTCAATAATCTCTTTTTCTTCAAGCTCTTTCTCTTTTTCTTCTAGTTCTAATTTTTTTTTCTTAATTTCGATATCTTTCTTTTTTAATTCAATTTCTTTATCAATGATCTCTTCTTCTTTTTTCTTTAGTTTTTTGGGTATTTTCTTTTCAAATTCTTCTCCAATTTCAGTTTCCTTTTCTAGGATTTCTTCTTTAAGTTTTATAACTTCTTCTTTCTTTTGGATTACTTTTTCTTCAATTTCTCTCTCTTTTTCTTCTAATTCTAGTTTTCTTTTTTTAATCTCTAGTTCTTTCTTTTTTAATTCAAATTCTTTATCTAAAATTTCAGTTTCTTCTTCTAATGGCTCTTTTTTTGCTATTTCTTCTTCCACAATCTCTTCAATCTTGTCAACTGAAACAATATATTTTAAGATTTGATCTATAGATTCTTTTATTTCCTGATTTTCAGGGAGATCTGAAATTTCTTTAGCATAATTAGTCAAAATTACTGTCATTAATTTGGGAGATCTTATACCAATTGCCTTTAGAGCTTGAATAGCTTTTTCAACTACAAAATCTTTCTTATCAGACAATTTTATTAGGATGCTTTTAATAAGAGTTTCATCCTGTAAGGTAGTTTCACCGCCTGCCATATAGATTAATAATTGTAAAGCGGCTTCTCGTACATTAGGATCTTCCGAATCTAATAAATCTTCACTATAAGGAAGAAATAAATCACATTCTTTCTCACAAATTGTTTTTAATACTAAAAGAAATGTATATCTTAAGACAGAATCTCTTTTGGACAAATTTTCCAATAAAGATGGCATATCAATAATAAAATTCTCAATTAAAAAACGTATTACAGTTCTTCCACCGTGAAGAGAGAGAAGTGTCTCAATAATATTTTCTAATCGGTCAATATAATTTTTTTCTGTGGAATCCCCAAGATACAATGCTATTATTTTTACCGCATCATCAATTCTTCCATCATTTACGAAATCTTTAATCACATTAATTTCTGACATGTTTTTTTGAATATCATTCACAATAATCACAATTTTTTTTCTACTACTACTCTATCCATATTATATAATAATCTTGATAAATACGTGTAATAAAATTTAATATCAATCTTAAATCCCTGAATCTTAAAGGTACCCATTTTCCTTTTTCAATATAGTTTTTTGTCCGAGTACTAACATTTAAGATTATTTCTAAATCTTGATTTATATCAATTTGCAGATGTAATTCTTCACAATATTGTGTTAATGCATTCAAGTCCTCCCAGAAAATATTCCAAAAGTAATCATCGGCTTTTGAATCTTTTTCAATTGAAGGCTCATTAGTAACCTTTCGGAGTACATCAAATGGAACTTTAACTGCTATTTCTAAATATTTGGATGGAATTAAATTTAGTTTAATTTCAGGGAAATATAGTCTAGCATATAATTTACATATTCCAAAAAGTAACTCAAGATTAGGAATATTTTCACGACTGGCATTACAAAGAACATATTTTTCTTTTATAAAAATTATATGTATTCGGTCTTCAAATTTGAAAATCAGATAATTATCTGTTAATAGATAATCAAAATTCTCATTTCGATTCTTAATTCTGTCATCAAAGATTTCTATAGCATCTTTCCAATTTTTAAATGTAATAAATTTATTTAGTTTTCTATAATCACCATGGAAAAACACATCCAAAAAATCGACTAAAAATAAATAGGCATCGAAAGGTCGATAAACAACTGTTTTATTTCTAAATTCTCTCTCAATAACGCCTTTTTGAACGCTATAACAAAATTTGGGTAAATCTTCCAATGTAAGATTATTTTTTATTCGAAGTTTAAGTAGGAATCTTCTCGAACATTTTGGTTGTAAAGTACAAGCAATTCTATCAATTTGGCATTCTTCGAAACATAATTCATCTATTCGTTGGGTTAAAAAACCTAATAACTCCGATTTATTCTTTGGTTCAGATTCATCATTCAAATATTTCTTAATATGTTCTGGATGTAAAGGCATTTTTGATAATATCAAGTATTAGATTGTTATTGGTTAATCTATAAGTAAATAAATATTAACATCTAATATTCTTTATTATTTTTAATCATCAGAATTTAAAGGGAACAAATTATAAAAAATTATTAATTAGTCTTTCTTCTTTTCTTATAAAAACAAACACTTCTCACTAAATCAATTAGGTTCAATAGAATATGTTGAGACAAATCCATATTTTTCTGGAATCAGAACTCTTTTTTGTTAAAGATTATGCACGAGCACTTGGAAGGGAAGAATTAAACAACGTAAAAAAAGTTATACAAAAATACATCGATATGCCAATGCCAGGGAAGACTTTTCAAAACAATTTAAAGAATTTTAAAATATTCCATAGAGCATATAGCAATTTATATTTTCTATTTATTACAGATTTAATCGATTCTATCCAATACATTGATGAAATTATGATTAAAACAATTGACAAGTTCAGAGAATTATTTCCAAATCCTCAAGAGATTAAAGAATCTATTACTTCTGATATTGAATTTAATGAATTCTTAGATCAAATTCAAAAAGATCTCCATTCAAAAATTTCAATAATCGGTCCTGCATATGCAGGTAAAACAACGCTATATAATATGTTAAAAACTGGTGAAGAAAAAACAATTATGGATTTCGCGAAAACATCTACTCTAGAAATTAATGGAATATGTTTTGATTTGTGGGATTTTCAATTTAATGATAATTTTTCTCTTTTATGGTCTAAATTTGTAAGAGGATCTGATTTAGTAATCCTCTTGTTTAATTTGGCTAATTATAATCTAAAAATCCTCAACCATTTTTTAAACCTCCAAAAATTAGAAAGTAAGTATTCCAAGTTATTAATAATCGGAAATAAAAGAGATTTGGTAGATGAAGTGGATATAAAAAGAATTAAAAATGAATTAAATATAACATATTTTAAAGAAATTTCTTTAAATGCTGTTGATGCTAAATCAGATGTTCAAAGTTATATTATGGAAATTCTTGCTTTAAAAGAAAGTTTGCCTCAAAACTTTGAAGAACTAGTTAAAGAAGTAGATAATTTGGTTTTACAACGAAGATATATTCAAGCTTTAGCGAAATATAAAGAATTAATCTCAATAAGTAAATCACATCAAAATATTATGTACACTAAGGCCTTAGAAAATAAAATTGAAGCTCTCAATGACAAAATCAAAAAAGAATCAGAAAAAAGAAAAGAATCAGAAAAAGTAAAAGAATTCGAGGTTGCAAAACCATTAATTTTTACACGAAAGGTTACAGTAAAAGCTCTTCCTACAGAGAAATTAGAAATTCAACCTCAAGATGTAAAACCTTTGACTGAAGAATTACCCCCCGCTCCTTCAAAACCTATGAGACAAATGGTGTCTTTTCAAAAATTAGATACAGAAAAAGAATTAAAAGTTCCTAAAATTTCGAAACCTTCCTTAAAAATCAATAAAAAAGCCTCAGCCCCAAAAGAAACAATAAGTGTACCAAAAATGCCAATGGAATTATTTAGGCAACACGATGAAATAAAAAAGGATATTGAAAAGCCGTTAGTTATTGATTTTACTAAAGAATTGCAGAATATCATACTTGAGAAAGGAAGCTCTCTCAGTTTAAAATTATGTCAGAATTTAATAACTGAGTTGGAGAAATCTTTAGGAAGAGCTTTAACATTGGAAGATATTAAATTGGCAGCAGATTTTTTTGTAAAACAGGAACACTTGACATAACTCAAAGAATGTTTAATTTCTTGTGGTTAGTTCAATAAAAGTTCAGAAAACACTTCTTTTAAAGTAATTCAACATTAAGATTAATCAAAAAATTAATTCATTTAAATTAAACTAAAACATAATATAGATGTTTTTAAAATGAGTGAAATCAAAGAACTTAGAGATCATTTTGAAGAAATAATGCGATTAAACTATATTCAAGCTGTTTTAGGATGGGATCAAGAAGTAAATATGCAAAATTATAAATCCTTGGAAGGTAGATCTAAACAAGTCTCTTTATTAGAAAAATTAATTCATAAAAGAGTAACTTCAGAAAAAGTTGGCAAATTAATAAAAAAGGCTGAAAAACTTTCTAATCTCAATGAAATTGAAAGTGCTATGCTTCGAGAAATTAAAAGAGAATATGATCTCGCAACAAAATTACCTGAAGAATTAGTTACTGAAATAGCTGAGACTAGTATATTAGCTGCAAAAGAGTGGAGAGAAGCCAGATCTAAAAAGGATTTTTCTATTTTCCAAAAAATGCTTGAAAAGAGTGTTGATTTACAAAAAGAAAAAGCAAGAAGGCTCGAGACTCATCCAGATATGTATTCTACTTTAATTGATTTGTATGAACCTGGTGCTACTTATAATTGGATTGCCAATGTATTCAATCCAATAAAACCTAAACTAATAGATTTTGTAAAAAAGTTAAATTCTTCTTCAGATAAGCCAGATGACTCAATCTTAAGAAATCATTATGATCCAGATAAGCAATTTGAACTTAGTTTTGAGATAATTAAAAAACTTAGTTTTGATCTTGGATATGGACGTCAAGATAGATCGACACATCCATTTACTTCATCACTTGCCTCTATAGATACAAGAATTACTACTCGAACAACGGAAAATTATCTAAATGAGTGCATTTTTGGAACTATACATGAATGTGGTCATGCCCTTTATGAAATGGGCATCAAAAAAGAACTCCATGACACAATTCTATGTGAAGGTACCTCAATGGGGATTCATGAATC